>CALNCF010000348.1 GCA_937875035.1 uncultured Sphingobacteriaceae bacterium
ACCCCGTTCGACTTGCCTAATTTCATCGAGGAGTATTCGGTATGGTGACCACCCACCAGCTCGGTTTCACATTCCGGCAAGTCGAACGGGGTACGGTTACATTCTGCAAATGCGCAGATCAGGAAGATAAGAAAGCCTACCGGCTGGTAGAACACATTCCACGACATGCCGCTTTGCTGCTCAGAGATTTCGCGCAGGCTCAGGGTTCCGGTCATCATTAACAGGGCGATGATGGAAAGACCCATGGCAATTTCGTAAGAGATGTTCTGTGAAGCAGCACGGATAGCGCCCAACAGGGAGAACTTGTTGTTCGATGCCCAGCCGCCGATCATGATCCCATATACTCCCAGCGATACGACACCGAACACGTACAGAATACCCACGTTAATATCGGCTACCTGTAAGGCTACCTTTCTTCCGAAAAGCTCGAGGTCTGGCCCCCATGGAACTACCGCGGTAGTAATACAGGCAGTAACCATACTGAGCGATGGCCCTAAGATGAACAGGAATCTCCCGGCATGCGTAGGGATGATCTCTTCTTTGGTAAAGAGCTTGACTCCATCGGCCAGAGGCTGTAAAATACCCCAAGGACCCGCGCGGTTCGGACCCACACGATCCTGGAAGAAGCCCGCGAACTTCCGTTCCGCGAGTGTGGTATACATCGCAATTAAAAGACTGATCCCGAGTATGGCGGAGATCAGGATTATTTTTTCTATCAGTACTGCTATATCCATTGTATATCGTATGAAGTGCCCGGCGTGAAACAAGCATGAGCGCCCGTTCAGGCCCGCTTCTTATTGTATTTTCTTATGAAACATCTTTTGATTCTGCTCCATCAGCTCAGGATCCTTTTCCACGACCGGAAGCATATGCTCCATTTCGTAATGGTTCGAAGAGATTACCGAGGTATCTTCGATCTGTCTCGGTCCTTCGATCACCCAGTCGTTCGTTTTCTTTTTATCGAAACGGCAGGTATTGCAGATGAAGCTTTCTACTTCTCCATACTGATCCTTTCTGCCGGTTACACGCAGCACCTCTTCACCTTTATACCATAACACCACCTTACCCGAGCACTTCGGATTTTCACAATCGCGGTGCGCATCCACCGGCTTGGTGAACCATACCCGGTTCTTGAAACGGAAGGTCTTATCGGTTAAGGCTCCCACCGGACATACATCGATCACGTTCCCGGAGAAATCGTTGTCGATAGCCTGCGCGATATAGGTAGAGATCTCCGCCTTATCACCGCGGTTCAGGATACCATGCACACGGCCATCCGTAATCTGATCGGCAGTATACACACAACGGTAGCACAAAATACAGCGCGTCATATGCAGCTGTATCTTATCACCTATATTGATCTTATTGAATTTTCTGCGTTCGAATTCGTAACGGGTGCCTGCCGCTCCATGCTCGTAAGCCAGGTTCTGCAGGTCGCACTCGCCGGCCTGGTCGCATACCGGGCAATCCAGCGGGTGATTGATCAGCAGCATTTCCACCACACCCTTACGGGCTTCCAGCACTTCCGGAGAGGTCATATTCTCTACTTCCATTCCGTCCATCACCTGGGTCTGGCAGGAGGCCACCAGCTTCGGCATCGGCCGCGGATCCTTTTCAGAACCCTTGCTTACCTTTACCAGGCAGGTACGGCATTTACCGCCGCTGCCCTTCAGCTTGGAGTAATAGCACATCGCAGGAGGCACACTCTCTCCGCCGATCTGCCGCGCCGCGTTCAGAATGGTTGTTCCCGGTTCTACTTCTATATGCTGACCATCAATGGTCACTTTTATTTTATCAGCCATCTTTGTATTCATTTAAGATGTGAGATCTAAGATGCCGCGTTTGCTCTGCACCTTACACCTGTATTACATTACAACTTCGTGTTTCTGCGAGATCCCGTAGTTCCTTTCCAGGCAAAGCTTCGGTTCGTTCACATGCCATTCGAACTCATCACGGAAGTGACGGATCGCACTGGCTACCGGCCATGCTGCCGCGTCGCCCAACGGGCAGATCGTGTTTCCTTCGATCTTTTTAGATACGTCTACCAGCAGGTCGATGTCGCTCATCTTACCATGGCCGTATTCCAAACGGTGAAGGATCTTTTCCATCCAGCCTGTACCCTCACGGCAAGGCGAACACTGTCCGCAAGACTCGTGGTGATAGAAGCGTGCAAAGTTCCAGGTATTACGAACAATACAGGAGTCCTCATCAAACGCGATAAAGCCTCCGGAGCCCAGCATGGTGCCGCTTACAAAGCCGCCATCTGCAAGCGACTCGTAGCTCATTAAGCGCTGCTCGTTATTCGCTGTTTTTAATATCAGGTTAGCAGGCAGGATCGGCACCGAAGAACCTCCCGCAACCACTGCTTTTAATTTCTTTCCGTTCTTAATTCCTCCGCAGTATTCGTCGGAGTATATGAATTCTTCTACCGGTACACCCAGCTCAATTTCATATACACCCGGCCTGTTCAAATGCCCGCCAGCAGAGATAAGCTTGGTTCCCGTACTTCTTCCCACTCCTATTTTCGCATACTCATCGCCACCCATATTCACAATAGGCGCAACCGCTGCAATGGTTTCGACATTGTTTACCACCGTAGGGCAGGCATATAGACCCGCAACCGCAGGGAACGGCGGCTTGATGCGCGGGTTCCCTCTTTTACCTTCCAGCGATTCCAGCAAGGCTGTTTCTTCACCGCAGATATAAGCGCCCGCACCCGGGTGCACATACAGGTCGAGGTCGTAACCGGAACCTAAAATATTTTTACCCAGGAAGCCGTTGGCATATGCCTCGGCAATGGCTTTCTCTAAAATGCGCAATACATAAAAGTATTCTCCGCGGATATAGATGTAAGAGGTGTTCGCTCCGAGCGCATAGCTCGATGTGATCATCCCTTCAATTAAGGCATGAGGGATCTTCTCCATCAGGTAGCGGTCCTTGAAGGTACCCGGCTCCGATTCGTCGGCATTGCACACAAGGTAACGCGGGCGGCCTTCCGGCTTCGCCAGGAAGCTCCATTTCATACCGGTAGGGAATCCTGCACCGCCACGCCCTCTCAGGCCCGATTTCTTCACTTCTTCCACCACATCATCCGGCGACATGCTTTTAATTGCTTTCTCTACCGAGCGGTATCCACCCATCTTACGGTATACTTCGTAAGTGTTGATGCCCGGGACATCAATATGTTCTAATAATATTTTTTTACCAGCCATTATAATTCGTTTGTAATGGTCTTAATCCTGATCAACATAAGACTTTTGTTTGCCTTCTGCTTTCAGCTTGTCCAGCAGGGCATCTACTTTTTCATTCGTCAGGTTCTCATGAAAATCACGCCCGCACTGAAGCATCGGCGCGGTTCCGCAGGAACCCAGGCATTCCACTTCGCGAATGGTAAACATCCCATCAGCGGTAGTTTCTCCCGATTTGATCCCAAGCTTACGCTCCAGGTAGCTTACCAGCTCCTCGGCGCCGTTCAGCATACACGGTCCGGTATGGCAAACCTCCAGCAAGCATTTGCCTACCGGTTTCAGGTTGAACATCGAATAGAACGAGGCTACCTCATACACTTCGATCGGTTTGATCTCCAGCAGGGAAGCCACATAATCCATCGTGTCTGAACTCAGCCATCCGCCAAATTCGGCTTGCGCAATATGCAATACAGGGATCAGCGCCGATTTCTGCTTCCCTTCGGGATAACGGGAAACGATGCTGTTTACCACCTTTATTGTTTCTTCAGAAAATCTGGTCTCTGACATCTTATTATATTTTATTTTTCTGAACACATCCGGCCGGAACCTTTGTATTCATCTTGATCTTTTTTATTCCGGGATTAGGCGTCGAGCTCTCCCGCAATTACATTCAGGCTGCTCATGGTAATGATCGCGTCGGACAACAATTGCCCGGTCGACATTTCAATGAATGCCTGGTAATTGATAAAGCTCGGGCGACGGAAATGCAGCCTGTACGGTGAACGTCCGCCATCGGAGATCAGGTAAAAGCCAAGCTCCCCGTTTCCGCCTTCCACCGAATGGTATACTTCGCCTTTCGGAATCTCCACTTCACCCATTACGATCTTAAAGTGATAGATAAGGGCTTCCATGTTATTGTATACATTCTCTTTCGGAGGCAGGTAAAACTCCGGAACCTCTGCGTGGAAAACACCCTTCGGCTCCTTCTCCAGCTTGTCCATCGCCTGCCGGATGATGTTCAGGCTTTGCCACATCTCCTCGTTACGTACCAGGTAACGATCGTATGTATCGCCCTGGGTTCCTACCGGAACCTGGAAATCGAAGTCTTCGTACGAGCAATACGGGTTCATCGCTCTCACATCATAATCAACCCCGGCTGCCCTTAAGCATGGCCCGCTGAAACCATAGTTCAGCGCACGCTCCGCGGTAATTGCACCCACCCCCCTGGTACGATCGATAAAGATCCGGTTCCTGTCGAACAGGTCTTCGAATGATTTAAGCACCGGAGGGAAATCGTCGATAAA
>CALNCF010000349.1 GCA_937875035.1 uncultured Sphingobacteriaceae bacterium
CTCATACGCTCTTTTTTTAAGTGTTTAATCAACCTGGTGCACCACCAGTCCGCAATGCAGCTTCGGCTCGAACCAGGTCGACTTCGGAGGCATCACATTTCCCGAATCGGCTACTTCGATCAGCTCTTCAATGGAAGTAGGGTGAAGAACAAAAGCGACCTTCATCTCTCCCTGGTCGACCATGCCCTGAACGTCCTCTACCGGTACCACTCCGCCCACAAAACGGATGCGCTGATCGGTACGGGGGTTGGAGATTCCCAGCATTGGTTCCAGCACATAATCCTGCAGGATGCTCACATCCAGGCGTTGCACCGGGTTCTTCTGATCGAAGGTATGTGGCTTTGCGTTCAGCTCGTACCAGCGGTCTTTCAGGTATAGCTTGAACTGATGCAGGCTCGTTGGTTTGCCCGCGTCCGAAGGCTTCAGCTCGAAATGGGCTTCCAGCTTCCGGATGAACTCCTCCTCGCTCAGCCCGTTCAGGTCTTTCACCAGCCGCTGGAATTCAAAGATGATCAGCTGATCGGTTGAAAAATACAGGGTGCTGAAATAATTGTATTCCTCGTTGCCCCGGTGTCTTAAATTATTCTTCCGGCGCTCGATGCCCGAAAGCGAAGAGGCCGCGGCACGGTGATGGCCGTCGGCGATATAAGAGCCCGGCAGCCCGGCGAACAGGCCAACCAGTTGCTGAATGGTCTGCTCATCGTCTAATTTCCAGAGAAAATGTTCCTGCCCGTCAGCCAGGAAATGCGTGTGCGGAGGATGTGCCGTCGCTCTGGTAATGATCTCTGCGATCTCAGGCTTGGGCATATAGGTCACCAGCACCGGGTTCGCGTCGATGCCTGTATTCTGCAGGTATTCGATCAGGTCTTTCTCCCGGTCGGCACGGGTATACTCGTGCTTCTTCAGTGTATTATCAAGATAATCGTCCAGTGCCGTACAGGTCCAGATCCCCGTTTGGGTAACACCCCTGTTAATGGTGCGGTAAATATAGATCGCGGGCTCAGGGTCCTGTACCAGCACCCCGTTCTCCGTAAATTCATCGAAATGTTCCTTCGCTTTTTTAAAGATGATCTCCTCCCGCGAGCCCCGCATGTACGGGTTATCGATCAGGGGTTCGATCGTGTGCAGGAACGAATACGGGTTCGAAAGCAGGATCGTGCGGGCTTTCGCGGTATAGAACGTATCAAAGGGCTTGATCACCACTTCCAGCACCTTATCCGGCGCAGGTCTCCAACCTCTGAATGCTTTGATCTTCGGCATGAATTACACCCTTATTTATTGAAATGTTGAATGATCGTTTGCGCAAGCTCCTCTCCGATCCGCTCCTGCGCTTCGTTGGTCGAAGCCCCGATATGCGGGCTCAGGGAGATCTTCGGGTGCGACAGGATCGCTTCCGATGGTGTCGGCTCCTGCTCAAAAACATCCAGCCCGGCAAAGGCCAGGTGCCCCGAATCCAATGCTGCGATCAGTGCCTGCTCATCTACCACTCCACCACGCGCGCAGTTCACCAGTCCGGCTCCCTTCTTCATCATGGCCAGCTCTTCAGCGCCGATCACCGGCTTCCCGTCCATAGCAGGTACGTGGAGCGTAATGAAATCGGCATTCTTCAGTATATCTTCTTTCGACACCTTAATCACCGGGAGCTTAAAAGAAACACCTCCGGTAAAGGTTAAGGTCACTTCAGGATTAAAATCAAAAATATCAAAGGCCATCACATCCATACCCAGTCCCAGGGCCATGCGTGCCGCTTCACGCCCGATCCTTCCAAAACCCATGATCCCTAAGGTCTTGCCCTTGAGCTCGATGCCTTTCGCGTATGCTTTCTTCAGGTCGTTGAAACGGGTATGTCCCGATGCCGGCATCTGCCGGTTGGCATCCTGCAGGAACCGTACGCCGCTGAACAGGTGCGCAAACACCAGCTCGGCTACGGATAAGGAAGAGGCTGCCGGGGTGTTCACCACCGCGATGCCCTTGCTCTTCGCGTACTCCACATCAATGTTATCCATTCCCACTCCGCCCCTGCCGATCAGCTTGATATTCGGGCAGGCATCGATCAGCTCCTTACGCACCTTGGTCGCGGAGCGTACCGTCAGCGCATCGTATTCATTCAGCCTCGACATAAGCTGGTCTTGTGGGATATTATTCGTGTCGACCGTAAAGCCGGCTTCTTCCAGCATGCGCTTTCCAACCGGGTCAATTCCGTCGTTTGCAAGTATGATCATTTCTGTATTTCTAAATGGAATAAGATATTCTGTTGTGTTCGGTTACTCAGGCATGCTTCGCTTCAAAGGCTTTCATCACAGCGGTCAGCACCTGTACGCTTTCCAGCGGAAGCGCATTGTACATCGACGCACGGAAACCGCCCACACTGCGGTGACCCTTCAGTCCCACGCAGCCTGCTGCTTCTGCTTCTTTCAGGAACTCCTTCTCCAGCTCCGGGTTGTTCATCACGAAACAGATGTTCATGTGCGAACGGTCCTCTACGGCGCAGGTTCCTTTGAACAGGGAGTTACGGTCGATCTCATCATACAATTCCTTCGCTTTCGCGTTGTTGCGGCGCTCCATCTCCTTTACACCCCCCTGTGCCTTTAACCAGCGCAGGTTGAGCATGGCCACATAGATCGAAAACACCGGAGGGGTGTTATACATGGAACCACCTTCAATGTGCACGCGGTAATCCATCATCGATGTCAGCTTACGGTCAACCTTGCCCAATATGGATTCTTTTACGATCACCACCGTAGCGCCCGCAGGACCAATGTTCTTCTGCGCTCCCGCATAGATCAGGTCGAAATCGGCCACGTTCACTTCCCGGCTCAGGATATCCGACGACATGTCGCATACCATCGGTACCGGCGATTTCGGGAACGCCTGCATTTGCGTACCGTAAATGGTATTGTTCGATGTGCAGTGAAAATATTTGGCATCCGCAGGGATCACGAAATCCTTCGGAATAAATGTATAGTTGCTGTCCTTCGAGCTGGCTACGATATTCACATGGCCAAAGAGCTTCGCCTCCTTGATCGCCTTGTTCGCCCATACCCCTGTTTCCAGGTAAGCAGCGGTCTCGTTTTCATTCAGGAGATTGTAAGGAACCATACCAAACTGCATGCTTGCGCCACCCTGCACGAATATCACTTTATAATCTTCCGGTATATTCATCAGCTCTCTCAGCAGGTTACAGGATTCCTCGACCACCGCCTCGAACTCCGGGGTACGGTGAGAGATCTCCAGGATCGAAAGACCCGTATTCCCCCAGCTTAATACAGCCTGCGACGCCTCCTGAAATACCTCCTGGGGTAAGATGCAGGGACCTGCACCAAAATTGTGTTTAGTATGCATGTTGAATGGATTTTTAAATACCACACAAAGTTAGAAACTCTGCCTGTTTATGCAAGAGCTAAAACCGCAACCAGGCTTACCCGATGCAAGAATCAAAACCTGCGAAATAAGCTGGCGGTTATCTGTCAGCTCTTACTTTTGGCTTGATCTAAGAATGAGGGGAGTCTTTTATGAGAGTAGCTTACCGGTTCGTTCAATTGTTTCGTTGTCCTTTTGGCTTGATCCAAAAGGACATAAAAGATCAAGGCTTGTAAAACGGCTTTTTCTTCTGCGGAAGAAAATTTTCCGACCTGCTTATGCCGGCAAGCCCGGCGATCTGCTTGTTCCACTTCGCAGCTTCCAGGCTTGTGATCCGTCATTCGCGACGGCCGGAAAACCGCCATTTCACGAGGCCATTCATTCTAAACATTCAAGCATTTTGCATTTTTTAACGGCCTTATAGCGGGCGGTTTTCAAAGCGAACGTAAAGCCGTATAGTTTGAGCGGAAGCTGGGAGCCTGCGAGCAGATCGCCGCTCAAACAGGCTGAACGGA
>CALNCF010000350.1 GCA_937875035.1 uncultured Sphingobacteriaceae bacterium
ACCACCTGAAGCAAAATGCAAGGCGCATGATTGAAACGAGGTATAAGCAGCGTGTGGTGTGGGACGCGTTATTGGAAGAATACAAAAGCTTGTTAAAGAAGCGTGGTAATAGTATCGACTGAATAAAGGAATGTGGTGAAATTAATTTCGCCGTGAATGACCAATCTCTCATATGTATATTATAGGAGCCGGGGGGCATGGAAAAGTTGTTGCGGAAGCATTAATGCTGAATGGCCTGGGTGATTTCAGTTTTATAGATGAAGACAGGTCCAGGACAAAAATATTTGACAGGAATATCCTGTATAGCTTCCCGGAAAGTTCCGAAGCGGCGATTATAGCCATCGGGAATAACCTGACCCGTAAAAGGATCGCGCTTACCTACGCTTACTTCTACGCGAAGGTTCTTCATCCCCGGGCAAATGTCAGCCCTCAGGTAGAAATAGGAGAAGGAACAGCAGTGATTGCCGGCGCGACCATCAACATTGATACCCGGATTGGCAGGCATGTTATTATCAACACGAATGCTTCTGTAGGGCATGATTGTATCATTGATGATTTTGTTCATATCGCGCCGAATGTGGCCCTGGCCGGAAATGTCCATATTGGCGAAGGCACCCACATTGGTTTGGGAGCAGCGGTGATCCAGGGAGTTTCTATCGGTAAATGGTGCACTATCGGAGCGGGTACGGTAGTACTTAAAGATGTGCCCGACGGAGCTATGGTTGTAGGGAATCCTGCAAGGATTATTAAACAGCAAGTAATTATAGCGGATCTCTAAATGCGGTTTAATGAAATTGTCCGGAACAGGTTTTATCGCTTTTTAAGCTATTTAAAAAGGGATAAAACAAATGTGTACTCTAAGGAGTTAGCGTTATTCCGCGAGGCAGGAAGACCTGTAGAATGTGTGGAAGAAAAGCTGCGGAAGTTTTTGCAGGCCGCACAGCGCAATACATCAAAATATGCCGATTACAGCGGAAATTTTAACCTGGATAGTTATCCGGTCATTACAAAAAAGCAGATCAAGGCTGATGCGGATGCCTGCTTAACTAAGGTGTTTCCTGTGGGGCAATTGCTGAAAGTACATACCAGCGGATCATACGGTACCCCACTCGATTTTTATTTTACAAAAGAAAAAAAGATGCGCCAACGCGCGGAAGTGATCTATTATTCATCTTTCTCAGGCTATAACATAGGTGTAAAGCATGCGCTGTGCATGTCGAATCCCCGGAAGTCGGCATTCAAATACTGGCTTCAGAATGAAACCCTTGTCGCGTCGAAAAATTTAGATGAAGCTTTTCTGATCCGTGGGCGAATGCTGTTGAGGCGCAGGAAAATAAGGGTCTTAATTGGATTTCCCTCGGCTATCGCTCTTTTAGCGCAATACTGTATTGATCAGGGTGACAGCCCTTCTGATTTTGGCGTGGAAGGTGTTATTACCTGTTCGGAAAACTTAACCGATCATAAGCGCAGGGCGATCACCGACGCATTTGGCTGCAGCGTACATAATCGTTATTCGACCGAAGAGTTAGGCGTACTGGCCTATGAGTTTGACGCGCTAAGCGGATTCGAGGTAAACACGTTCAATTATATTGTTGAGATACTGGCGATGGATTCGGATACCGCGGTTCTGCCGGGACAAACCGGCCGGGTAGTGGTTACGGATCTTCACAGTGATGCCATGCCCCTTATCCGTTATGAAACCGGCGACCTGGCTGTGATGAAGGAAACATACGCGGGGAAAGGCTGGGTTAAAAGCTTCTCGAAATTTTCAGGTCGGAGTGTGCAGATCCTGACAGATACGCGTGGGAATAAGTTATACCCTTTATACCTGGACTCGATCATGGAGCATTACGACCAGTTCAGCCAGTACCAGTTTATCCAGGAAACGGCAAAAGAATATACCTTACAGCTCGTGCTGGGTTTGCCGGCGATACCGGATAGCCTGAACGAAAGATTAACCGCCGATTTTAAAAAATGGTTAGGAATGGATGCCAGGATCGGCATCAGGAAAGTAAATGATATTATTACCTTGCCATCCGGGAAACGTCCTTATGTGATTAACCGGTATGCAGAGTGAATTTGACAGAGTTTCAGGAGATGTATACAGCTGTTTTTAAGCGCCTTTTTGATGTGTTAGCTGCTTTTTTAGGGCTGCTGCTATTATTGCCGGTCTTTTTACTGGTTACCATATTATTGTTTTTCGCCAACCAGGGTAAGCCCTTCTTCTTTCAGATCCGTCCCGGGAAAAATGCCCGGTTATTTAAAATTGTTAAATTTAAGACGATGAATGACAAAAGGGGAGCGGACGGCAGATTATTGCCCGATTCTCAACGGCTCACTCCTGTAGGACGGTTTGTCCGGAAAACATCGCTCGATGAAATTCCGCAGCTTATCAATGTGTTAAAGGGGGATATGAGTTTGATCGGTCCCAGACCTCTTTTACCCGAATACCTGATATTATATTCTGATGAGCAGGCGCGGAGACATGACGTAAGGCCTGGTATTACGGGTTGGGCACAGGTAAATGGTCGTAATGCCATTAGCTGGCAACAGAAATTTGCCTACGATATTTGGTATGTAGATAATATTTCTTTGCTTTTAGATTTAAGAATAACTTTGCTGACATTAAGGAAAGTGATTAAGTCGGAGGGGATAAGTGCTGATGGACAGGCTACTACACAGGCATTTAACGGAAAAAATTAGCAGGAAAACATGAAGAAAATCGCAGTTATCGGGGCAGGAGGGTTTGGTCAGGAAGTGTTCTGCCTGTGGAAAGAGAGCTTACAGGCCCAGGGTATTCCTTTTGAATTCTTAGGTTTTTTTGATGATAACCCAGCTATTCAGCAGAACAGCTATGGAAAGGTGATCGGCACCGTTGAAGATCTAAACAATATCGACACTGACCTGGCAACAGTGATCGCGGTTGGAAATGTAACGCATTTGAAAGCGATAAGCCAAAAAATAGCAAACGAGAAAGTCAGCTTCCCGAATATAATACATCCCAGTGTTTCCTTCCTGGATAGTCAGACATTCAAAGCAGGGAATGGGAATATATTCTCCATGAGCTGCATCTTTAGCTGCAATGTAGTTATGGGCAGCTTTAATGTATTCAATACCCGCAGTACGTTAGGGCACGATACGGAAGTAGGCAGTTATAATGTTTTCAGCCCGAATGCCCAGATCTCAGGCAATGTTAAGATCGGCAGCCAGAACATGTTCGGCTTTAATTCCGGCGTAATACAACAAATGCAGATAGGAGACAATAACACCATTGGAATTGGTAGTTTAGTCATCAGGAATATAAAAGATAACGGCACTTATTTTGGATTGCCGGCAAAAAAAATAAATTTTTAACCGATGGAAGAGAATAATTTCTTAGAACATTTTTGTTCGGTCTTTGATGAGGTAGAAGTATCCGATTTAAGCATGGATACAAATTTCAGAGAGATCGATGAGTGGAGCTCTTTGGCTGCATTAGGCTTACTGGCCGTGATGGAAGAAGAGTATGGTGTAACGTTATCTAACGATGATATCAAAAAGTCGGTAACGATAAGAGATATATACAATATAGTTAATAATCAATAAGATGGCTTTTGTACATATACCCGATGTTCATATCCAGGGGATCGCGGCCTGCGTTCCCGAACAAACAGTAAGAAACGCTGATTTCACGGATCTTTTCCCCCAGGATGAGCTGGAGAAAATAATCAACGCCGTTGGTATCAGGGAGCGAAGAAAAGCTGATGATACTGTTTGTGCCTCGGATCTGTGCGTTGCTGCTGCGGAGCGCTTGTTCGCTGATATGAACATCGACAGGCAATCGATCGATGCCCTGATCTTTATGTCGCAGACCTCGGATTTCAAGATTCCGGCTACGTCTACGATCCTGCAGCATAAGCTGGGGCTAAGCCAGGATGCCCTGTGCTTTGACGTTACATTGGCGTGCAGCGGATATGTTTATGCATTGACCACCGCTTTTGCCTATTTAAACCTTCCCAACATCAACCGGGTATTATTGTTGGATGGAGAAACATTTACAAAAATTGTTAATCCGAAAGACAAGACAAACGCGCTCTTATATGGCGATGCCGGCACAGCGACCCTGCTGCAAAAGAAGCCGGGCACGGATTTCTTCGCGCAGCTGAATACGGATGGTTCGGGATGGGAGGCCGTAAATATAAAGGGCGGCGGCTGCAGGTATCCCTTTGATGAGAACAGCCTGTCGGAAAAAGAAAGAGAGGATGGAAGCATAGGGAATGAAACCCAGGTGTATATGAACGGTGTCGATGTTTTCAACTTTACGATGAAAGCAGTGCCTAAAAGCATTAAAGAAATCTTGGCTAAAACCAATTTTGAATTGGAAGATATCGATAAGATCGTGTTCCATCAGGCCAATAAATTCATGACCGATTTTTTTGTTAAAAAGCTTAAGTACGATCCCACGAAGGTACCGTACAGTCTGCAAAAGTTCGGAAATACAAGCTCGGCTACCATTCCCCTCACGATAACGAGTGAGTTAAGAGAATGGCAAAGCGAAAGAAAACGGGTTCTGATCAGCGGTTTCGGAGCCGGTCTCTCATGGGGCACAGCGATCGTCGACCTGGTAGATACGTATATTGCGGAATTAGTTGAAATATAAATGAAGCTACACCATTACGGGTTTGCTACAAAATCCATCGAAAAATCGCTCAGGGAATTTGAGAAGTTAGGGTATAAGGCGGTGTCGGAGCAAATTCATGATCCGGTTCAGGGAGTAAACCTGTTGTTTATCAATAATGGATCAGACCACCTTATCGAGCTGGTATCGCCGGTGGAAGAGGAAAGCCCGGTGACTAAAATTTTAGGGAAGAATGGCTCATCGTTATATCATATCTGCTATGAGGTAGCACATCTCGATAATGCGATTGCTGACCTTAAATCAAAAAGATTTATCGTTGTATTGCCGCCTACTCCTGCCATCGCTTTCCAGAACAGGAACATCAGCTTCTTATATAATCCATCAACCGGTTTAATAGAGTTATTAGAAAAATAGTTGATTCAACATGAATTATATTTTCAGGAACTATACAATAGAGAGTTTTTTTGACAAAGAGTACGTATTCAGCGGATACGGAGATGTAACTATCCATAGTCAATCATACCAGAACTATTTTATTTTTTACCAGCTAAACCCTTCGTCTATACCTGAAGATCAGGTGAACGAGATCGAAGACATCAGGGCGAAGCTCGCTTTCATTTTAGATAAGGTCGAAAGCCGGACATCGATCTTTACGCTGTACCATGAAAGAGGAAAAGACTGGCAAACAAAAAATCCGGAGCTCTCTAAAGCGATAGGGGCATTTAATAATGATCTGTTCACCCTTGCGGAGCAAGACAAAAAGGTGAAAATAATCGACATAAATATTTTTCTCCAGGATGTACAGGTACCTGTAACGGATTGGAAATATTTTTTCAGCTCGCAGGTGGTGCTGAACCCCAAGCTTGCCAAGCCCTTTAAAAGCTGGCTGAATGCGCAGGTGCGCTCGTTAGATCTGAAACGGAAAAAATGCATAGTATTAGATTGTGACAACACGTTATGGGGAGGGGTGGTTGGCGAAGATGGTACCCATGGAATTAAGCTGGGAATGGATTACCCGGGTATTTGCTTTTCCAGCTTTCAGAAACACTTGCAGATGTTGTCGAGAAAAGGGATCATTTTAGCCATCTGCAGCAAAAATAATTTGAAGGATGTAGAGGATGTCTGGAGAAATAATCCTAATCAGGTCCTCAACGATAAAACCGTATCGGCATACCGGATAAACTGGCAGGATAAGGCCTCAAATATCAAGTCTATTGCCGAAGAATTAAATATTGGCCTTGACAGCTTTGTTTTTATAGACGACAACCCGGTTGAACGGGGATTGGTTAAGCAGTTCCTGCCAGAAGTGGAAGTTCCTGAATTCCCCGAAAAGCCATATGAACTGTTGGATTTCTTCTGGAAAATGTATCACGAGTATTTCGATGCTTATGAACTGTCGGAAGAAGATCTGAAGAAAACCGAGCAGTACAAGGAGAACTTCTTTAGAAACGAGAGTAAGAAAGCTTTCGGTGATATGGATTCGTACCTGGCAAGCCTGGATATAGAGATCGACGTTAATGAAGTGCATGAAGGAAATTTGTTGCGCATCGCGCAGATGACGCAAAAGACGAACCAGTTCAATTTAACAACGAAGCGTTATACCGAAGATGATCTACGTGCACTCATAACAAATGGGACGAAAATATACGGTGCAAATGTGAAAGACCGGTTTGGTGGCAATGGCATCACCATCGCTTGTATTGTTAAAGACAATCCT
>CALNCF010000351.1 GCA_937875035.1 uncultured Sphingobacteriaceae bacterium
GGCGCATTCGTTCATATAGATCATTCTTCCGTGCAGCACGCTGTCGTAGTTCGCCGCCATCGGGTCGGTCACTACCGCGCTGAAATCCTCTTTCGCCATGCCCATGCTGATATCCTTGGTTTCTGATAAGCCATATACATACAGGAACATCACCATCGAAACGACAGCCATCCATTTACTGTTGCGCTTAAAGCCGATAATACCTAACACCAACCCTAATACCACGAGGGTTAGCTTGAGATGGAACCATCCGCCGATCTTGCCGAAGCCGATCTGCGCGATCAGGTAAACACCGGTCGCGAGGAAGGCTGTGCTGATGATCATGGAAGGTACCTTGGATACTTTCTTGTACTTCTCCAGCCCGGCTGTTTTATTGCTTAACAATAAGACCGTTTTTATGATGTAATCCAGCAGGAATAAGGAAGCTGAAATGCTGTGAACCAGTGTGATCGTCTGCATATGTTTTGTTTTTAACCGGACCAAAGATAATGAATTAAGCCTTAGGCTCTCCGGGCGCCCGGGTTAAAATACAATTTATACTCTTCCTAAATAAAAAATCCCGCGACAACCACGACGCGGGAAACCTTAACGATTATGAATTAACTACCGTGCGTAGCAGGCAGTGTCTTTAGATGAGGCGGAAGTTCACCTTTAGCTGGTATACCGCATCAGAAGCGTACTTCAGGCCCAGGTTGATCTTTTCCATTTCCGTCACCACGTAATCACGCAGCTTTTTATCGCTCTGGTTGGTGTTCAGCACGTGAATATTTCCTTTTTCATCGCATTTGAACTCTACCAGGACCGTTCCTGTATTACGCTGCTCCCTGGCAAAATCAGGGTAGGCGATCTTCTGCTTTATCTTGAAGGCAACAATGTCCATATCCATACGGACATTCGCTTCCGCTTTCTTTCCGCTCTTTGCGAATGAGCCTGCCGCGATCAGCATCAGGCACATCAGGGTCAGTAATTTTAGTTTCATCTTAGTGTTAGTTAATCAGGTGAATTGTTTTTTTATGTCTGGTTGACACTGCAAAAGTAGAGCGCCCTTATTAAGAGAAGATGTTTTTTCTGTAACTGATGTAATACATCCATGTAAAAAAAATGTCACTGTAACAGGCATGATATACAAACACTTATATTCTATCAGTCCTGTTACACAAAACGCTGAAAATGGCTGAGCTCCCTGCACGGAGAGCAAGAATTTGTCGCGCATTTTTTCCTACATTTAAAAATTGTTTCAACCCATACCCGGACCTATCACATGAGAAAACTCTTCTTATCCCTTCTGCTCCTGCTTGCTTATCACCTGGTATCCGCGCAGGAAACATTTCCTGTAAACGGTGTGAAAAATATAAAGCCCGGGCTCTATGCGCTGGTTAATGCCCGCATTGTGAGCGAGGCCGGTAATACCTACGAGAACGCGACCCTGATCGTTCGCGGACAGACCATCGAGAATATCGGCAACAACATCACGCCGCCGCAGGGCGCCGTGGTGATCGACCTGAAAGGGAAGACCATATACCCTTCGTTTATCGACGCGTTCTCTTCATACGGCTTGCCTGCAACGAAACGCGGGGAAAGCCCGGATGCTCCGAAATTCGTTTCCGCTAAGAAGGGCGCCTATGCCTGGAACGAGGCGATCCGCCCAGAAACCAACGCGCGTGATCTCTTCCAGGCGGACAGATCAAAAGCCGAAGAATTGCGTAAGCTCGGATTCGGCGTGGTGCTTTCCGTGAATAAGGATGGCATCGCCCGGGGCAATTCCGTGCTGGTATCTCTTACGGATAAGCGGGAAAACGAAGCTATCCTCAAAGAAAATGTAACCACGAATTATTCCTTCGGAAAAGGAACATCCACACAAGACTACCCTTCATCCCTGATGGGAAGCATTGCCCTGCTACGGCAAACCTTATACGATGCCCAGTGGTACAAAGCCAATAACGGACGGACGGAATTCAACATTTCGCTTTCGGCGATGAACGAGTACGCGGCGCTGCCTAAGATCTTCGAGGTGAATGATGTGAACGACATTTTACGTGCCCAGAAGATCGCTGATGAATTTGGGTTGCAGTTCTTTTATAAAAGCGCGGGTAACGAATACCAGCGCCTGAACGAACTGAAGAAGATCAATACTACCTATATCATCCCCTTAAATTATCCGAAAGCGTATGATGTAGAAGATTACTTTGATGCGCAGAATGTATCGCTCGCCGATATGAAACACTGGGAGCTTGCTCCCTATAACCTCGTTTACCTGGAAAAAGAGAAGATCCGCTTTGCCATTACGGCATCTGACCTGAAAAATCCTTCGGATTTCTGGAAGAACCTGCGCCAGACCGTGAAGAATGGTTTGTCGGAAAGCCAGGCGCTGAACGCATTGACGGTTATTCCGGCCCAGCTCTTAAAGATCTCGGACCAGACAGGCACCCTCCGCATCGGGATGCAGGCCAATTTTATTGTTACTTCCGGTGATATCTTTAAAGAGGAAGCCAGGATCTATGAGAACTGGTGCCTGGGCGAACGGTACGCGATCCAGGAATTGTATACGGCAGACCTGCGCGGCGATTATGACTTCAGCATACCCGGCATCGCGACTATGCAGCTAAAGATCAGCGGTACAACAGAAAACCCGGAGTACCAGGCCGTATTGTCCGACAGCTCGAAGGTACGGATCAATGCGACCCGCAACGGCAATTTACTCTCGCTGGTCTTCGACCCCTCGCTGGAGAACGCGAAAGGCAAGATCCGCCTCAGCGGCTATATAGATGAAAGCACGCCCCTGACCATGAAAGGAGAAGGTATTGTGGCTGATGGACGGACCGTGAAATGGAGCGCCGTTTACAGGACAGCCTATACTCCTGCAGAAGACAGGAAAGAAACAAAAGCGGAGGATGTTCCCGGCGATATTATTTATCCCTTTGCAGCCTACGGATCGAAAGAATTGCCGAAAGCTGAAATGCTGCTGATCAGGAACGCGACCGTATGGACCAATGAGAAAGAGGGGAAGCTCGAAAACACCGATGTGCTGATCGACCGCGGAAGGATCGTTTCAGTCGGTAAGAACTTAACGGCAGGCGGAGCCCGGGGGATCGACGGCACGAATAAGCACCTGACGCCGGGCATTATCGACGAGCATTCGCATATTGCTATTACCCGCGGAGTGAACGAGGGCACCCAGGCCGTTACCTCGGAAGTACGGATCGGCGATGTGCTGGATGCCAATGATGTGGGCATCTAC
Organism: uncultured Sphingobacteriaceae bacterium; assembly: GCA_937875035.1. GTDB lineage: Bacteria > Bacteroidota > Bacteroidia > Sphingobacteriales > Sphingobacteriaceae > CALNCF01. The sequence goes on from CALNCF010000351.1 coordinate 3,239, forward strand.
AGGCAGCTGGCCGGGGGTGTTACCACCTCGCAATTGCTGCATGGTTCGGCTAACCCCGTAGGTGGACAGGCCGCACTTATCAAGCTGCGCTGGGGAAGAACAGCCGAAGAGCTGAAGTTCGAAGGCGCCGAGCCCTTTATCAAATTCGCCCTGGGCGAGAATGTGAAGCAATCGAACTGGGGAGAGCGGAGCACCATTCGTTTCCCGCAAACCCGTATGGGTGTGGAGCAGGTTTATTATGATGCCTTTATCCGCGCCAAAGAATACGAGAAAAGCATGAGCGCTTACGAGTCCCTGTCGTCATCAAAACGCGCAGCAGCCACAGCACCCCGTAAAGACCTGGAGCTGGATGCCCTTGCAGAGATCCTGAACGGGAAACGCTTCATCACCTGCCATTCTTATGTACAATCGGAGATCAATATGCTGATGAAGGTTGCCGACAGCATGGGCTTTAAGATCAATACCTTTACACACATTTTAGAGGGATACAAAGTTGCCGACAAGATGAAAGCGCATGGCGCCGGCGGTTCCACTTTTTCCGACTGGTGGGCGTACAAATACGAGGTGATCGACGCCATACCCTATAACGGCGCGTTGATGAGCAGAGAAGGCATTATAACAGCCTTTAATTCGGATGACGCGGAAATGGCGCGACGGCTTAACCAGGAAGCAGCCAAGGCGGTGAAATACGGGAACATCAGCGAGGAAGAAGCCCTGAAGTTCGTCACCCTGAACCCAGCTAAGCTATTACACATCGATCAGCGGGTAGGCAGCATCAGGGCCGGCAAGGATGCCGACCTGGTATTGTGGAACGATCATCCGCTTTCTGTTTATGCAAGGCCCGAGAAAACATTCGTAGATGGCATTGCCTATTTCGACAGCGAACGCGATGCGGAGCTACAGCTTGCTATTACCAAAGAAAGAGAACGCCTGGCCCAGAAGATGCTGACCGAAAAACGGATCGGCAACCCGGTACAGAAACCGGAGAAGAAAGAGAAGATGCATTATCATTGCGATGATGTGATGGATGAAGCTAAGAACTGATAAGCCTGCACCTTAAAATGAGATCACACATGAAAAAAATATATACACTCCTGTTTTCCGCCCTGACCTGCTACTATGTGAACGCGCAGCAGGTGCCCGCAGCCAAACAAAACCAGACGGTTATTATTACCGGCGCGACAGCCCATACCGGGAAGGGCGATGTCGTGGAGAACGCCATCATCATCCTGGAGAATGGGAAGATCAGTCGGATCGGAACCTACGACGGCAGCAGCCTGCCCAGTGATGCGGAGCTGATCGACGCGAAAGGTAAGCATGTTTACCCCGGACTGATCGCGCCATCTACGCGCCTGGGACTGGAAGAGATCGAAGCGGTACGCGCTACCCTCGATTACCGGGAAGCGGGTAGCATGAACCCGAATGTACGTTCCATCATCTCTTACAATACCGACTCCCGAATTACACCTACCGTGCGTTCGAATGGCGTACTGCTGGCGCTGATCGTTCCGGAAGGAGGGATCCTGCCCGGCACTTCTTCCGTTTTTATGACAGACGGCTGGAACTGGGAAGATGCCGCCTATAAAACAGACGTAGCCGTGCATCTTAACTGGCCGCGCATGCGCATCTCTTCCGCCTCATGGATGCCGAGCGCCGATGAGCAACGGAACCGTTCCGAGCAGAGCCTGCGCGAGATCAGGACGTTCTTCGATGAAGCGAAAGCCTACAACGACCTGCTCAGACCGGACACCAGGAACCTTCGCTTTGAAGCCATGAAAGGTGTGTTTAAGGGAACCCAAAAGCTGGTGATCCGTGCGAATTATATAAAAGAAATTATCGCGGCGGTGCAATTCGCCAAATCATATGGCATTACACCGGTGATCGAGGGCGCCGGCGACTCTTACCTGGTTACTGATTTTCTGAAAGAGCAGGGTGTTCCTGTCATTCTCAGTCAACCTCATGCCTTACCCAACCGCGACGAAGAAGATGTGGCCCTTCCTTATAAACGGGCTAAGATCTTACAGGAGGCAGGGATACTATTCTGTATCAGCATAGACGGAAGCTGGCAGCAACGCAACCTGCCCTTTATGGCGGGAACTGCTGCGGCATACGGACTCAGCAAAGAAGAAGCACTGGCGACCATCAGCCTGAACGCTGCCAAGATATTAGGTATGGATGCGAGCACCGGTTCGCTCGAACAAGGGAAGGATGCTACGCTCCTTATTTCTTCGGGTGATCTGCTCGACATGAGATCAAGCATCGTGGAAACAGCATTCATCAACGGTGCGAAGGTCGACCTCGACAATAAGCAGAAAGCCTTGTACCGCAAGTATTCGGAGAAATACGGGCAGAAAGAATAAATGCCTGCATAAGCTAAAAAGGATCACCCAAACCGGCGATCCTTTTTAGCTATTTATAATGAACAGTGCGCGCTTATTCAATCACCTTTTTCTCTTCTGCCTGCAGCACCGGTTTGTTCGGCTTCCTGTTCGCATCAATGCCGTTGTCTTCAAACACAAAAGCTACTACCGAGCAGTTCTCCGCCTTATAAGCCGGGTTCAGGGTTGCCTTCACTGTTTTCCTTACCGTTCTGCCGGCCAGGATCTCCGTAGGGCTCAGCTGCTGACCATAGTTACCGTTGAGCGTTCCTCTCAGCACATGATGATGCACATAATCCGGGATGTCTTGCTGACCCACCGGGCGCGCGTAATCCTTCTGCCAGTTCACCAGGTTATTTTCTACCAGGTAGACCACTAAATACTGGTTAGGCTTCCCGCGTTTTACGTACTGCACATCTACCTGTACAGTCAGCTCGCGGGTACCCTCGTCGAACGCGTTGTCGATAGCGATGTTCACATCGGGTGCGGTCTTCAGCTCATTCACCAGCGCCGACGACCAGTCGCCGTAATTCAGCAGGTACTGGTTGTTATATTTTTTTCGGTTGATCATGCCCTTCGGCAGACCCGCGTTCTCGATCTCATAATCCCGGTCGAGCTGGTTACCGACTTCCGTTTTAAAGTTATAGGTATACTTCCCGGTCTTATTCGTATCGGCAAAAAAGCTCACATGCGTACCCACTACGATCACCCTTCCTTCATATACCGAATCAAGCTTCGCAGCTTCACGCGCGGCAGTAGGGCAGTTGCCGCACTGGTGCCCGGTAAAATCTTCCAGCAATACCTTACGGTCGCCGGGAGGGACCACTGCATCCTCTTCATAAGGGCCCTTGATCTCATCGCATGCGGAAAAAACCAGCATACCGAAGACCATCCCAAGAATTATATTTATTTTTTTCATACGATTAGAAACTACTGGTGACAGATAACGACATTCCATAAGAGGCTGGTATCAGGCGGCATACTCCGCCTACACATAAGTATCCTTCCCGTTGTTTTCCATAGCCCAGGGCAATGCGGGTCGCTTTACGTGTATAGCCAAAGCTGGTGCTGAAATAATGGACCTGCTTTTCGGATTGTTCATTGCCATAATTATACTGATCGATCAAAGCGAAGAACCAATGGGGCGAAACGGTGTACTCGGCCAGTCCCATTACCCAGCTTCCCGCATCCTGCTTCGTATACAGCTCCTGCACTTCCACACGGATGTTCTTTTTAGCGTTGATCTTGTAATTCAGCTCCAGCACCCCGATGTGCGAATAGACCGTACCATAACCAGCCAGGTTCTGCACACGATCCTTGTTAAATACCTGGTACATGTACGTTACGGTTGCCTTCCATTTAGAATTCAGCTTACGGGCAATTTCCAGGTTGATGTCTTCATACAGCGTAGCATCACCCAATGAAAAATACTTCGATGTATAGCCCTGCTCATTATTGAGACGGGTAGTATCCAGGTTGTTCACTTTCGAGAAGTTGAGGGTGACCAGTGTTCCGTAAGCTCCACCCAGGGCCGTTCCCTTTTTTAAGTTATAGGATACCTCACCCTGCAGCCCGATCTCGCCCTGTGGCTGTGTGGCATAAGGGTAATACGCGGCCAGCGCATAGGTATGCTGCTTGCTGATGGCAGGCAGGAAGCTCATGGTAAGGTTGTTCGCATCTGCGTTACGGTCGGAACGGAAATCCATATTGTCGATCCGTTTCCCCGAAAGGGATGCGCTAAAGCCTTTCACCGAATAGTTGATGGTTGCAAACAAGGCTTCGCCATTCTTGTAAATAAAATTATTTGTTAACGACGGGTCGTTGATCTTATATGCGTATTCCGTATAGAAATTCAGCCTGGACGAGATCCAGTTGAATCTTCCGGCAAAAGCGGCTACGTTTTCCGGGAGGATACGCAGCGGATCATCATCAGCCTGGTATTTGCTCACCGCGCTACCGCCGATAATATAGGTTGATTTGCTTTTGAAGCCAGGTATAAATTCGTTCAGGTTCAATTCTCCATCGAAACCCCGTACAATACCGGAACCTGTTTCGAAGAAGAAGCGCTGCTTACCGATCATCCCTTTCAGGTATAGACCGTTTACCGGACGATAACGCACACGGATCCCATCCATGGCATTGTCAATTCCCAGCTGCCGCTCTTCATAGCTTCTGAAGATCAGTCCGGAACCGAACTGCTCATAAAAATTACCGACGGTAAATTCAAAGCCATCGCTTTCGTAACCCGCATAACGGTAGGTAACACCGCTGCCTTCGTAACGCGAATCGAAGCCGAGCAAGGGCTTCTGGTAGGATTCGTAACGCAGCCCGGCCTTAAAACCACCACGTGTATAATTCAGGTTCGCAAAGGCATTCGAACGGATCTTCTCCGGAACCGCTTTCGCGCCGATCAGCGAATCTTCAATATAGTATTGTCCGTCTAACTGGAAATTCCCGTGGATTTCACCCAGCTCGAAATTCTGAGCCTGCACATAAGCCGCCGAACAGGTCAGCAGACCAATAAAAACAAGTATTCTCTTCATGTTTCCGGGATGCTATTTCTTTTCGATGCTTTCACCTTTGGCAAGCTTCTTCACCAGTATATACAACTCATTCTCATCGCCGGGCGCATAGGAGTTATGCTGCCATACTACCTCACCCTTACCATTCAGCAAGAACGTATGTGGAATGTTGCCCACGTTCATAGCCCGTTTAAAATCGCCGTTCGGATCGAGCAGGATCTCGTAATCCCAGCTGCGTGCATTTACAAACGGCAATACTTTCGCGCTGTTCCGCGCGTCATCTGTAGAAACAGCGATCAGCTTTACACCTGTCTCTGCCTGCCAGTCTTCGTACAGCTCGGAAATGGCCGTAAGCTCCTGCACGCAAGGCTTACACCAGGTGGCCCAGAAGCTGATGATCATGGGCTTGCCGTCATTCGACAAAGCTGCTGTATTATAATTTTCTCCACCGGCTTTCTTTACATCCACCGCGGGTAATTTATTTTCCTGTGCATGCACCGTCATTACTGCAAACAGCAGACTGCATACAAGAAGTATTTTTTTCATTTCGAATCGATTTATAAATAAGAAAACAGCCAGCATGTTCATGCTGACTGTTCCGGTAATTGCCGTTCAGATTATTTGTTTAAAACAATTTTCTGCGTAGTAGATTCGCCGCCGGCTCTTACTACCAGGTTGTACATACCGGCAGGGATCGCATCATCTGCTGTCCATGTTATGGTATTAAGACCCTGTGATAATAAACCTTTGTCGGCTGCATATACTTTTCTACCCATCATATCGTACACTTCGATCGTTACGCTTTCCGCATTGTTCAGGTCCACATCGATCGAGATCTCTTTATTGAATGGATTCGGGAATACGTTCAAAGCAAACACATCATTCTTTTTCACGCCTACAGACGAAGTGGCGATCTTATCACTCTGGTTACCATTTACGATCTCTCCGGTAACCGCATCTGATACCCACGCGATCACGTGTACGTTCGAAGCATTGAAGTTAGCCGGTAATGTATAGTTATACGTGTAGGTATGCGTATCATTTGCCGCAATCGTAGCCGGTAAGCTGGAAGCTGTTCCCGCAAAGCCGCCGAGGATCGCTCTTCCTACGTGATCGTATACCATACGTGAAGCCGGAACGCTGGCCGGTTCTGCCTGCCAGTTGTGGCCCGCGCCTACAAGCGGAATGTTCTGTGACTGGAAGCTGTAGTAGTTTGTCTGGTTATACCCGGACGAAGTTCCTCTTACACCATCTTCCACGATAACCGCATTGAAACGGTAATCGCCCTGAAGGCTTACAGCGAAATGGCTTGATACATCAATGGTCAGGTTCCTGTCGGTCTCGTTGTAGGAAGTACCCACGTTCACATCGCAGATCGCTACGTTCTGCTCACGTTGTATGTATTGAGTAATAAATTCAGATGGATCGGCTTCGCCGCCTTTACGGTCAACCAGGCCGCTCGGGTACCCGCTGATCTTCGCGCCAATGCCGCTGTCGTAGGCAGTTACCGTCATCGGGTCGCCATTGTGAACCGCCACCAATAACGCGCGATCAGGATACAGGGCATGTAAAGAATCCATGAACACAGCGCCACGCGGGCACCATCCGCACCAGGTTCCGGTACCTTCCTCAAACACGAAACGTTTTACCGATTCGAAAGCAACCACATCCACCAGGCCACTGATCGTGTCATTCTCGTTCAGCACATCACCCGGTACACTTACCCATACCTTAATAGCATACTGGCCCGGATCTGTTGTTTCCAGCAGGGTGTTGTGAGTGAAATCATAGATGCCACCACTGGCTACGTTTACCGTTTTGTTTACGGTGTACACGGTTCCGTTCACATCATAGTTCAGGGCGATGCTGGTGATCGGCAGCTTACCATAGTTAAGCACACGGCCGCTCACATACTGATGTGATCCCGGGCGCACAAATCTTTCCAGGTTCACCGATTTCAGGTACGCATCGTTATCAGGCTGCACACCTTCCACAAACTCGTAAAAATCGTTGTCGGCCGCAGATGTTCCGTTCGCCCCCGGGTTAATATTCGGAGAGCCGGCTACCTGGTATGCCGTTGTATTATTGATCTGTATACCGATCGTATATTTAGGAGAAACAAAAGATCCACTTGATGCGCCTCTGTACTGATCTACTACGTAGATCCTGTTACTGGTTTCTTCCAGCACAATAGACATGTAATTGAATGAGGTGGTATTTCCCGGAGTCGAGCACGAAAGGTATTCGATCCAGTATTGCCTGTTCGGCGCTGTACCTACTGTTTTTACACGCACCAGGTCATTCGATCCGCTGGCTGTTAATCCCCATACCAGGATCGAGTTATCCGGGATCAGTGCAGAAGGAAGCGCCTCGTTGGTAGAGGTTGCCGCAGCTGTTGCCGCTGTATCAAATGTAATATAACCGGTAGATGATGCTTTATAATATTCCACCAGGTTGCCGTTGAAATTGAACGCGAACGGGAGCTTGGTCGCTTTTGAATACTTCGGAAGCGCCACACTCGGTCCGAGTAAGGTTGTCCAGCCGGTACCGACCAGGTTATCATCTTCAGTAACCACACCATTCGGATTTCCTTCGTCCTGATGATATAAGTAGTAGTACTGTGCATTTGCGATGAAGGAGAAAATCATCAGCAACGTGAGTAGTGTAAAGCTTTTTTTCATAATAATTTATTAAGTTTGAGTGGAAGATTAAAGATGGATTTTTAAATTTTAAAAACAAACGGAACATTTAATTTTTTATTTTACGAATAAACCGTCTTATTGTTTCGTGCCAAAAACAATTAAACAGAAATTAATAATGAGAAAACTTTTACTTACCGCTTTACTGGCTGTTCCCGTTTTATTCGCTTCTGCCCAGAATATTCGCATTATCAGCACAGATACCACTTTAACCAGCAATAATTTTGATGAGCAGCACCTTACGCTGATGATCCGCAACCAGGGACTGGAGAGTATGGATGTCAGTGTTCACCGTACTGTGAACGATCTTGCTCCGGAACACCAGAGCTTCTTTTGCTTCGGACAGATCTGTAACGGACCTAACCAGGATGATTCACCGGAGATCATCTCTATGTCGCCGGGCCAGGCCGACTCTACCTTTATCGGCTATCTCAGGCCGAATGATGCCGAAGGAGTAAGCACCGTAAAATATTGCTTCTTTGATGTGAACGGCGATGAGCGGTCTTGTATTACCCTGGTATACTCTATCGGTGTATTAAGTGTGATCAATGAGAGTAACCAGGCCTTTGTAAAGGCCTTCCCGAATCCTGCACAGGACCAGATGACCATCTTATTCAATACAGGAAGCTATGTATCGGACGCTACATTTATGTTAACAGATATAACCGGGCGTATTGTTTCACAAGATAAGATCCAGCAACTGGAGGGACGCATCGATATCGCGACTGCCCAATATACAAATGGCATATATATCGGCACACTGATCGCCGATGGACAGGTGATCGCTAAAGAAAAGCTGGTGATCGCTCATTAAGCATTCCCCATATATCCCGCATAAAAAAACCGCTTAATCAACATAAGCGGTTTTTCTTTTTAGTTAAACTTCGATCGCAGCATGGCGAGCTTCTTCTTCATCTCATCCTCTTCGTTCACTACCGGTTTCCCGCTGTTTCCTTTCCTGGCTTTTGCAGCTCCCGGTTCGCCGATCATCGAAAGAGAGATCCGCTTACGGTCCACATCTACCTCAAGCACTGTTACCTGTACCTTCTGCGCAACCTTCAGCACCTTGGCCGGGTCATCGATATACGTGTTTGAAATATGACTGATGTGCACCAGGCCATCCTGGTGCACGCCAATGTCGACAAAGGCTCCGAACTTAGTGAGATTGGTCACGATACCCGGAAGCTTCATGCCCGTACGCAGGTCGGCGATATGATTCACACCATCAGCGAAGCGGAAGATCTCGAACTGCTCGCGCGGATCGCGGCCCGGTTTGGAAAGCTCCTGCATAATATCTTTCAGGGTAGGAAGTCCCACCTGGTCGCTTACATATTTTTTCAGGTCGATCTGCCTGCGCACCGCCTCATTGCTGATGAGTTCATGCAGCGTACAGCCCAGGTCTTTTGCCATCTGCTCCACCAGTGAATAACGTTCCGGGTGAACAGCGCTCGAATCCAACGGGTGCTCACCGGCACGGATGCGCAAAAAGCCCGCGGCCTGCTCAAAGGCTTTATCGCCAAGGCGAGCCACCTTTTTCAGCTCCGAACGGGTCTTAAACGCGCCATGCTGGTTCCTGTATTCGATGATATTCTGAGCCAGCTGCGGACCCAGGCCCGATACATATGAGAGGATCTGTTTCGATGCGGTGTTCAGCTCCACACCAACGGCATTCACACTGCTCATGACCACATCATCCAGCGATTTCTGCAATTTATTCTGATCTACATCATGCTGGTACTGGCCCACACCGATCGACTTCGGGTCGATCTTTACCAGCTCGGCCAGGGGGTCCATCAAACGACGACCGATCGAAACGGCGCCACGAACAGTGACATCCTTATCCGGGAATTCCTCCCGCGCCACATCCGAGGCAGAATATATAGAGGCGCCACTCTCGTTCACCATCACCACGATCGCTTTTTCCAGGCCGAGGTTACGGATAAACTCTTCTGTTTCCCGGCTGGCCGTTCCATTACCAATCGCGATCGCTTCAATATGATACTTCTCATACAGCGAACGGATCACCGCTGCTGATTCCAGTGTTTTCTTCTGAGGCTCATTCGGGAAGATGGCTACATACTCCAGCAACTTACCCTGCTCATCCAGGCACACTACCTTGCAGCCGGTACGGAAGCCGGGATCGACCGCCATTACACGTTTCTGTCCAAGGGGAGCAGCCAGCAACAGCTGGCGCGCATTCTCAGCGAATACACGGATCGCTTCTTCGTCTGCTTTCGCTTTGGTGAACACCCGTGTTTCCGTTTCCATGGATGGGGCCAGCAAACGCTTATACCCATCTTCAATCGCTTTCTTCACTTCATCCGCAGAAGCATTATGAGCCTTTACAAACAAGCGTTCCAACTGTTCGATCGCCTCTTCCTGCGGTGGCAGGAGATCGAGCGAAAGGACCATTTCTTTCTCACCCCGGCGCATCGCCAGTACCCGGTGCGATGGAGCGGTTTTCACCTGCTCCGACCATTCGAAATAATCTTTATACTTAATGCCTTCTTCTTCTTTTCCTTTGATCACCTTCGTGGTGAAGAAGCCTTTATTCACGAACATCTCCCGCATCATAGCACGTGCTTCGGCATGCTCGCTGATGAGCTCGGCAATAATATCACGCGCTCCCTGTAACGCCTCTTCTATGGTATGAACACCTTTCTCTTCGGAGATAAACTGTTCCGCTTCCGTCAAGGGGTCGATCGGCTCCTGCTCAAAGATGCGCAGCGCCAAAGGCTCAAGACCTTTTTCGCGTGCCATGCTGGCTTTCGTTTTCCGCTTCGGACGATAAGGCAGGTACAGGTCTTCCAGCACCGACATGCTCTCTGCCTGTACGATCTTCTCCTTTAATTCATCGCTCAGCTTACCCATCTCTTCCAATGATCTCAGGATCGCTTCGCGACGCTTTTCCAGCTCGCGCAATTGAGTAATGCGGTCGCGGATCGCGGCCACCTGCACCTCGTCCAGGCTGCCCGTCATCTCTTTACGATACCTTGATATAAAGGGTATGGTCGCGCCTTCGTCCAACAGGTCTACGGTTGCCTGTACCTGTTTCTCCTGTATGGAAAGCCCGGCTGCAATGGTCTTAAAGAAAGTATTGTTCATCTGTATTTTTTTGAGGGATTCGAAGATGCCACTTTTATCATAAAGTAAGAAGCTTTGTTTTCAACATTTTTTCTCATATTGCCATACCCGAAAATACAACCCACATAGGCATGCGCTTTTTTCTGATCATCCTTTCACTGGCCTTGTTCTGCGGAAATATACAGGCCTCGAACGATTCTTCCCGTTATACAAACGACATCTTTACCACGCAGGAATACCGTCCGGGCTTTTACCGGAACTATGAAGAGTTCCTGCATAACAGTCCGGGGGTCCAACACGAAGCAAAGGTAGGCGTACGCAGTTCGGGGAGCATCGGAAGAACCGGCGGTGGTTTTTATGACATCGTATATCTGAAAGAGCCTGAAAAAGATCCGCTATATTATCACGCGCAGATCAAATATGTGATCCGGCCTTTCTGGGGATATTGCGACGGCAGCTCCATCTATGTGCTGGACAACCAGATTGTGAAAGGAAGAACCTCCCTGTCCCGCATCCTCCTGCTCGATCACCTGGCCGCAGTTGAGCATTATAATATAAATGATGCCGAGGATACATATGTAGCAACGGCATTCGCTTTCGGCCTGGTGGGAAGCGCGGCACTATATACCATAAAAGGCCTGACTAGCTATAATAAAATACAGCGTTTGGATTCCACAGAAACGGACCCTTTAAAAACCAAGGGTTTGTACATCCTCGATAACGGGAATAAGGGGAAGCTGCTTCCGTTCTCTTATCATTCTTTTCTTGAGATCATGTATTACCGTGATATGGAACTATATACCGATTTCGTGAAGCTCTCCCCGGCGCAGCGTATAGGGCAGCTAAGAGATTACTTCATCCTCTTTAACAAAAGATACCAGGAGAAAATGGCTTCAAAATAGGAGAAGGCATAAAAAAACTTAGTGCCTTCATGACAAGTTACCCGGGACCGGATATGTAGCCATCAAGACACTAAGCATAAAACAATTCAGTAGTACGAAGATGGGAGTTCCGTCCCAGTAATTCAAACTGAATTATCCACATATCCGGCAGATATTAACATTTTAAGGGGTTATCTCTTCCGTTAAAACAAAGATCCCGGCGCTGCTGACAGGCCGGGATCTTTTTATATGAATAATGATGTTACTTGCTTACGTACATCACTTCTTTCACCGCACGGATCACCCGTTCCGGGTTCGGAAGGTATTCCTGGATCAGGGTAGGAGCATAAGGAAGCGGAACGTCGCCGCCCATTACGCGCAGGATCGGAGCATCTAAATAATCGAACGCATCCTTCTGCACCTTAAAGCTCACCTCTGTAGCGATAGAGCCTAATGGCCACGACTCTTCTACAAACACCATACGGTTGGTCTTTTTTACCGAGCTGATCACACAATCGTAATCGATCGGGCGAACGGTACGCAAGTCGATCACTTCCGCAGAGATTCCTTCTTTCTCCAGTTCAGCCGCGGCTGCCATCACCACCTTCAGCATCTTACCAAAAGTAACCAGCGTTACATCGGTTCCTTCGCGCTTGATGTCGGCCACACCGATCGGAATGTAATATTCTTCTTCAGGAACTTCCATCTTGTCGCCATACATCAGCTCCGATTCCATAAAGATAACAGGGTCCGGATCGAGGATCGAAGACTTTAAAAGGCCTTTGGCATCGTACGGGTTCGATGGCACAACCACCTTTAATCCCGGGCAGTTGGCATACCAGCTTTCGAAGCACTGTGAGTGCTGCGAGCTGAGCATCCCCGCGTTACCGGTAGGACCACGAAATACGATCGGCACCGGGAATTGTCCGCCGCTCATCGACATCATTTTCGCAGCCGCGTTGATCACCTGGTCGATCGCTACCAATGAAAAGTTGAAGGTCATGAATTCGATGATCGGGCGAAGTCCGTTCATCGCCGCACCCACACCGATACCGGCAAAGCCAAGCTCGGAAATAGGTGTATCGATAACCCGTTTCGCACCAAACTCATCCAGCATTCCCTGGCTCACCTTGTATGCTCCGTTATATTCGGCAACTTCTTCACCCATTAAGAAAATACGGTCGTCTTTACGCATTTCTTCGTTCATGGCTTCGCGAAGCGCTTCTCTGAATTGAATTTCTCTCATTTTATTCTGATTCTGAAAGGGCAAATATATGATTTTATATAAAAACCAGGGCTGCCCTTATTTATTCTCTGTGAATACTGTTTACAGGCTATTCTTCCTCTTCTGCCTGCAGGATCTCCTGCCTGCTGAAATTGCTTTTTACGAAATTACACCAATGACATTCTTCCTTTCCGCAACCTTTATCAAACTCATGATTCAGTATCCTCCGGTAAGTATCGGTGATCTGCCCGGTCACAATAGCGATATCTTCGGGTGTGATCACCACCTTTTCCTTTTTATACTGCTGATCTACAGGCTCTATAAAGTCGAATTCTGAGCTGATGGCTTCCCAGTCGTTCGTGTGGTCATGGTCGATCAGTATCTTATAGAACACCGCCTGCCTCCAGTAATCCCCTCCGGCTTCGAACCCTTCTTCCGGGCGGCGCAGCTTTTCCAGCGCGTTCTTATACTTCCCGGTTTTATAATCCACCACGTTCACCTGCTTGCCTGTAAATTCGATCTTATCGAGGTTACCCGTTACCGGTACTCCCTGCACTTCCACATTCTTGATCTTCTTCTCGGTAAGCACCACCTTATTCCACTGATGAATATGCGTATCGTAATACGCCGGGAGTATCTTGTCGCCATAGTCCAGGCGCAGCCTGAACTCTGCCTTACTGAAGGAGTCGCGGTTGCGGTACATATACCATTTGAACTGATCGGTGAAGAAACTGACCGGCGGGAACTCATTGCCTTCCTCTTTCATCTTCAGGAAGAGCTTATTCAACGCCCAGTGTACAGCCTGCCCGAACGTAGCACTCGGACTTTTACCCGAAGGTACGCGTACCAGGTTCTGGAAATAGAACTTCAGCGGGCAGTCGAGGTAGTTGCTCAGGTGTGTAACGCTGAGGGTATATCCCTGTAAAAGATTATTGATGTAATTGGTGTCGAGCAGCTCTACGCGAGGCTGCTCTGGCTCCCGGAACGGATCGAACATAAACTGCATCAGCGCATCCGACCCGACGTTGATATGCGAAACCGAGTAATTCATGCCCTGCATAATCTCTGCTACAAACTGTGAAGATTCCAGGTCCTTGCCATTTTTGTCTTTCGACGGATACGAGATATAAAGCGAATGCTTGGCACGTGTAACAGCCACGTAAAACAAGCGGCGCGACTCTTCGAGCTCCGAGCCTTCATCGCCGGCGGTAAGAATATTATCAGGGAATTTGTAGGCTCTCGTTCCAGCAGATCTCTTCTGGTCCCAGATCGTACCGATGAGGTATACATATTCAAATTCCAATCCTTTGGAACCATGCACCGTCATAAAGTTCACCCCGTTTTCGTTATAGCTCGACCGGTTGATCTCCAGGCGGATGCCGTTCCTGATCATCGTATCGATCATCTCTACAAAGGATTCCACATCCATCTCCGGGTCTTTCCGGTTCTCTTCTTTCAGGAAATCGAACAGGGTGCTCAGGATCTCCATATAATACCCGCGCTCGGAAGAGCGCATGATATATTTCAGCACACCCGCGCGCACGATGATCTTTTCGAACAGTTCCTGCAGGGAGTAGTTAAAGCTTTCCCTGATCCAGTATTCGATGTCGCGGCTAAAGTTAATCACCGGGCTTTGCAAGGTTCCGCTGAAAAGATCAGGCTTTGCGGGGTTCGCCATCTCAGCGATCATGCGCCGGATCGAGGTTTTCGTTTTGTCGTTTGATGTGCTGTTCTGGAAGCTGATATTCTTCCTGAACACTTCTACGCTGATCTTTGCAATATCGATCGGAGCAATATCAAAAAAATCGTAATGCATGATCTCGAACAGCAGCTCGTCACCGCTGTACGGCGTATCTTTTTCCATCGCGATATAACGCAGTATGCTGATGATCTTCTCCGTAAAGGAGAGCGAAAGGATGTCTTCCTTACGTTTGATGTTGACGGGAACGTGCTCTGATTGCAGGTATGCCGAAAGCGCTTCCGCCTGGGCATGGTTCCTGAACAATACAGCGATCTCGCGGGGCTGCACCCCTTTCGCAATATGCTCCTTGATCTCTTCGGCTATATGCACCAGCTCATGGGCCGGCGTTTCGTATGCCCGGATGTAGGGCTTTACCGGCCAGGACTGCAACGCATCGTTTGCCGCGACCAGGTTCTTGTCGAGGTTTAAATGCGCGGTCAGGCGTTCCCTGTTGTTCTCAATAAGCGTACGGGAAGTATCGAGGATGTCTTGTGTAGACCGGTAGTTCCGCGTCAGCACGACTTTATATAAATAGTCGACATACGCGTTGGCAAAGTCGACAATATTGCTCAGGTTGGCGCCCTGGAAACGGTAGATCGACTGGTCATCATCACCAACCACGAACACATTCGGCTGATCCCAGAAATCGATCAGCAGCTTCAGCAGCTCATTCTGCGAACCACTGGTATCCTGGTATTCATCCACCAGGATATACTGATACTTCTCCTGGTAGATGCGCAGGAACTGCTCATCATTCTTAAAGGCATTCAGCACCCACAGGATCATGTCGTCATAGTCGTAACGACCGGCGGCTTTCATACGCTCCAGATATGCGGGGTATTCGGCTACCGCGGCGCGAAGGGTGAGCATGCGCTCGGTTTCCTTACGGATATCTTCCGTTTTAGGATCGCCGGGCTTAATATCTTTTTTCGCATTCGCTTTTTTGTAGATGTATTCATCGCGCAGGGGCAGATCACTGATATAATCATCGATCCTGGACTGGATAAATTCTACGGACCAGTTCTCTCTTTTCATGGTGGAGAACAGATTCTTCAAACGTCCCGCTTCAAAATACACTTCGCCGGTAAAACGTTTCAGCTTATGGTCGGGAGGGAAGCTGTCGATCAGCTCCCTGAACAGGATCGCCTGCTCCAGCTCAGATACGGGCTCCAGGTTCAGCTTCCCGAAGTAATCAAGATTATCCTGGATAATATCATTACAGAACGCATGGAACGTATAGATATTGACACGGTAGGCATCCGGCCCGATAAAATCGAACAGGCGCTTACGCATAGCAATCGTACCCGCATCTGTATAGGTAAGGCAAAGGATGTTATGCGCATCCGTATCGGTTTCGGTCAGGATCTTCCCGATACGCGCGGCCAGTATCTGCGTTTTCCCGGTACCGGGTCCGGCGATCACCAGCACAGGGCCTTCAATGTGTTCCACAGCAGCCCGCTGCTCATCGTTCAGGTTCTCCAGCGCTTTGCGGAAGGCGTCATTGTTTATGGATGGGTTGTTCATAGTGTGCTCACGGTATCAACGCACGGACAGGAGCGTACAGGGTTCCGCCCGGCTATTTTTAACGTACTAAAGATACAAACAGGATGTGAGGATCGAAGCCGGAACGGCTTATAAATTTGCAGGATCATATATGGAACAGGTCTTTCAGCTCCACGTCAAGCCCCAGGGCAATTTCATGAAGATAAAAGACAGACGGGTTCACCCTTCCCGACTCTAACCGTTGGATCGACTGCTGATCTTTACCGATTGAATTTGCTAATTCTCCCTGTGTCATCCCTTTTTCGATACGGATGATCCGTATCCTGGAACCCAGTTTTTTTAGCAATTGTTCCTTATTCATTAAGGTTATAAAAGAAAAAGAAACTATCGAAATGGGGCACAACAGATTTGTTGTCTTTTAAAAATTAATCAGTACCTTAGCAGCTCAAAAGCCAAATATTATACCGAATACGATATTGTGTAACCTAAGTATCGATTTACCGGTATACTTTTCAGGCAAGAATCACGATTATTATTTAATAAAGAATCCGCATAGAGTTAATTTCAGGAATACAAGTTTAACAACAACTAAACAACAACGCTCTTGTATCATTACTTAGGTAATGATTTACGATCTGATCTTATGGACACTGCCCGGCCACACACCTATCGCGTTAATCCTGAATTAATTTTCATGGTCAATGAGGATGGCGTTTTTATCGATGTCATTCCTTTTAATGAAGAATTGCTTTTCCGCAGAAAAGAGGAGGTCATCGGACGTTCCATCAAAGACGTGTTTCCGCCGGAGCATGTTTCCTTTTTTGCCAGCTCTATGCAGCAGTGCATTGAGACATCGGAAACCATTTTCATCGCATACAACCTGCGAATCCTCAGCGGTGAGCTGCGTTATTTCCAGGGGATATTCATTCCCTTAAGCATTTCCCTCCAGGGTAAAAAGTGCGCATTGCTCGAAGTGAACGACATTACAGACCTGCGTAAAACAGAGCAGGCCCTGAAAGTAAGTGAAGCCCGGTTCAAGCTGATCTGCGACACGGCTTATGCCGGTATCGCGTTCTGCGATATGAACGGGAAGATGCTTTTCGCCAATAAGGCGCTTGAGCTCATGCTCGGTCATGCCTCGGAACAATTGCTGCACCAGAATCTCAATCACTACACCTATACCGGTGACCTCGAGGAGGAGTCCATCCTGTTCCAGGAGATCATCGATCAGAAACGAAACGACTACCGGCTGGAGAAAAGATGCGTTACCGCCGCGGGTGATGTAAAATGGGTGGATATGACCATGGGGGTGATCCGCGATGAAGACGATCAAAAACCGCAATTCTTCGTAGCCGTAATTGTAGACATCACTTCCCGGAAACAGCAGGAGCAGGACCTCTTGCAGCTGAACGAGGCGAAAGACAAGTTCTTCTCTATCATCTCTCATGATCTGCAATCACCGCTGTCGTCCATACTCGGACTGGCCAGGGTACTAAACGACAAAGGCATTACTCTCTCCGGCGAAGAACGTGACCAGATGATCGGATGGATACATGAGGGTACGGAAACAACCCGGCAGCTCCTGACCAACCTGCTCGAATGGTCGCGCAAGCAACTGGGCCGGTTGGAATATCACCCGGTTATGACCGAGCTCGAACCGGTGATCACCAAAGACATTGCCCTGCTCGACAACATTATGCGCGCCAAGAAGATTTCGCTGCATACACACAATATCAATCGCATGGTTTATACGGATATCAATATTCTTCATACCATCCTGCGGAACCTGCTTAACAACGCGATCAAGTTCAGCTACCCCAACAGCGCTATCTTTGTCAACGGCCGGGAAGAGGGTAATGACCTGATCATCTCGATCAGGATGAAGGAACAGGGATGAACGCTCAACAGATCGAAGAACTGTTCCGGATCGACAGCCGGAACTCCTTGCCGGGCACCGCTAACGAAAAGGGAACCGGCCTGGGCCTGGTGCTCTGTAAAGAGTTTGTCGATCTGTATGGCGGAAAGATCTGGGTGGAAAGTCTTCCGGGAGCCGGCTCTACCTTCAGCTTCAGCGTACCCTTATCTTAAATATCCTTTCAAACAAAAGGCTCTGCAGGAATGCAGAGCCTTTGTCCATATTTTTCGCAAATCTTACGATTAACTGCAACCTCCCTGCGTACCGCAGTTCAGGCATTTGTAGCAGGTTCCGGAGCGAAGCATGATATGTCCGCAGTTCGTACAAGGCGGAGCATCTGATTGCGCGCCTCCCGAAATATCCAGCACCGGTTTCATCGAAGCAAGCTCAGCAGTCTTCACTTCTGTTTTTTGTACAGGCGCATTCGTTTCGTACTGGTTGCTCTCATCAGGATTCACGTCTTCATCGCTCATCTGCGGGTTACCAATAATTCCTTTTTGCTCGGTGATGACATGCACCAGGTCGGTCCGGTTCAGGTATTCATAACCTAATAAACGGAACATATAATCGACGATAGATGTTGAGCTCTTGATATTCTCATGGCCGCTTACCATACCTGATGGCTCAAAACGGGTAAAGGTGAACTTGTCTACAAACTCTTCCAGTGGAACGCCATATTGCAGGCCTACCGATACGGCAATAGCGAAGCAGTTCATCAGTGAGCGGAATGTCGCACCTTCTTTGTGCATATCCACGAAGATCTCACCCAGGGTACCATCTTCATATTCACCGGTACGAACAAAAACAGTTTGTCCGCCGATCGCTGCTTTCTGCGTAAAGCCCCTGCGCTTGGAAGGCATGCTCTTCTTCTCTACCACGCTCGAAAGCTGGCGCTTGAATTTCGTATCCTTTGATTTTTCGATGATGGCACGTGCGGCTTCCAGCACCTGCTCAGGAGTGAGGTCGCTCAGCTTCACATTAGCGGCTTCGCCCAATACTTCTTCCACAGAATCCAGCTTGTCATCTGCCGAAGCCTTGGTAGACAGCGGCTGCGACAATTTGCAACCATCGCGGTATAACGCGTTGGCTTTCAGTCCAAGCTCCCATGACAGCTGGTAGCAGTCTTTGATCTCTTCGACATTCGCTTCGTTCGGAAGGTTGATCGTTTTTGAGATCGCGCCTGAAAGGAATGGCTGTGCAGCAGCCATCATCTTGATGTGGCCATGCGCATGGATATAACGCTCGCCGGTCGCGCCGCATTTATTGGCGCAATCGAAGATCGGGTAATGCTCTTCTTTCAGGAACGGAGCTCCTTCAACGGTCATCGGACCGCACACAAAGATATTCGCTTCCGCGATCTGCGCTTTTGAGAAACCTAATGCCTGCAGCAGGTTAAAGTTTGGCGCATTGTATTGCTCCGGCTTAAAGCCTAAGCGTTTCAGACAATCTTCGCCGAGGGACCAAACGTTGAAAGCAAAGCCAATCTCGAATGCGGAGACCATGCCCTTATCCACACGTTCCAGGTCATCCTGTGTAAAGCCTTTGGCTGCCAGGGAATCAAAATTGATATGAGGCGCGCCCTTGATGGTCGCATGACCTTTCGCATAGTTAACGATCTTTTCGATCTCATGCTCGCTGTAGCCCAGGTTTTTCAGCGCTGTAGGAACAGCCAGGTTGATGATCTTGAAATAACCGCCGCCCGACAGCTTCTTGAATTTCACCAGGGCGAAATCAGGCTCGATACCTGTCGTATCGCAATCCATCACCAGGCCAATGGTTCCGGTAGGAGCAATTACAGTAGTTTGCGCGTTACGGTATCCGTGCTTCTCGCCGAGCTCTACCGCTTTGTCCCATGCGTTACACGCTGCGGATAATAAATAATCAGGGCAGTATTTAGGATCGATGCCCGGAGGCGCGATCTCTAAGCCTTCGTAAGCATCTGTCGCATTGTATGCCGCATAACGATGATTGCGCATTACACGCATCATGTGTTCCTTGTTCTTTTTAAATTCTTTGAATGGTCCGAGCTCACGCGCCATTTCCGCAGAGGTCGCATAAGCAACACCTGTCATGATCGCCGTGATCGCACCACCAATGGCACGGCCTTTATCGCTGTCGTACGGAATACCCGCTACCATCAGCATAGAGCCCAGGTTCGCATACCCTAATCCAAGTGTTCTGTAATCATACGAGAGCTGCGCCACTTCTTTGGATGGGAACTGTGCCATCAGTACGGAAATTTCCAGCACGATCGTCCAGATACGGCAGATGTGCTCGTATCCCTTTACATCGAACTCCAGGGTATCAGGATTAAAGAAGTGCTGAAGGTTCACCGAAGCCAGGTTACAGGCTGTGTTGTCGAGGAACATATATTCCGAGCAAGGGTTGGATGCGTTGATCCTTCCGCCTTCCGGACAGGTGTGCCATTCGTTAATGGTCGAATCATATTGCACTCCAGGATCCGCGCATGCCCATGCGGCAAAGGCAATATCCTGCCATAATTTATCTGCGGGGATCGACTTAACGGTCTTCCCATTGGTACGTCCTTTCAGTTCCCATTCCTTACCCTCTTTCAGGGCATTGAAGAATGCGTTCGGGATACGTACCGAGTTGTTTGAATTCTGGCCTGAAACCGTACGGTATGCTTCGCCTTCGTAATCGGAAGAGTAGCCCGCCGCGATGAGTGCAGCCACTTTCTTCTCTTCCTCTACTTTCCAGTTCACGAAGCCTTCGATTTCCGGGTGATCGAGATCCAGGCAAACCATTTTCGCCGCACGGCGGGTGGTTCCACCTGATTTGATCGCGCCAGCGGCACGATCGCCGATCTTCAGGAATGACATCAGACCGGAAGACTGACCGCCGCCGGAAAGACGTTCGTTCTCGCCGCGGATGCGGGAGAAGTTGGTTCCTACACCGGAACCATATTTAAAGATCCTTGCTTCACGCACCCAAAGATCCATGATACCACCTTCGTTCACCAGGTCGTCCTCTACAGAAAGGATGAAGCAGGCATGAGGCTGAGGTCTTTCGTATGCGGAAGTCGATTTTGATAATTTTTCGGTAACGGGATCCACATAATAGTGACCCTGCGGCTTGCCGGTAATACCGTATGAGCTGTGAAGACCGGTATTGAACCACTGCGGAGAGTTCGGCGCCGCCAGCTGACCAACAATGGTATAGACCAGCTCATCATAAAATGCCTGCGCATCTTCCGGGCTGGCAAAGTACCCATAACGCTTACCCCAGTCCATCCAGCAATCAGCCATACGGTGAGCAACCTGCTTTACTGAACGTTCGCCACCCAATGAGCCATCGGGTTGCGGTACACCCGCCTTACGAAAATATTTCTGAGCCAAGATATCAGTAGCCACCTGCGACCAGGTATTAGGCACCTCCACATCATTCATCTCGAATACTGCATCACCTGCAGGGTTACGAATGACAGACGTCCGTTTCTCATAATTGAACTGGTCGTAGGGACTTTGTCCCTTCCGGGTAAAGTAGCGGTCTACTTTTAAGCCCTTTCCTGTTGTGTCTTTTTTGCTCATAAAAAAAAGTAATTGTTGTTAGCGAAATATATTTATAGCGGTAAAAACTTCTGAAAAGAAATTTCAGGGGTTTTTAACCAAAGTTAACCGAGCCCGCCCCTGAGGGCAATGCAGAGTTTTCCACAGCAAAATGAATAAAGTACGCCCACGAATCGAAAATAAGGCTAATGCTCTCTTTTTAAATTCGTTGCGCTGTGGAAAACAAAAAAATCAATGAAAATTTAATGTTAAACCAGGCTTGAAAAGGCGCTACTCGATCACACTGAGCTTGATCATATTGGTACGCCCTTTCCGTACGATAGGAATGCTTGCCGTATTCACGATAAGATCCCCCTTTTTCAACAGCTTATAGCTTTTCAGCATATCGTTTACCTCTTTAATGGTATCATCGGTGCTGTCGAACTTATCGTAAAAAAAGCCTCTTACTCCCCACAAAAGGCTTAACGTATTAAGCAGCG
>CALNCF010000352.1 GCA_937875035.1 uncultured Sphingobacteriaceae bacterium
TCTTTACGATGGCTGCCCGGGCGCAGGAGATCGGTACGCTACCCTCTTCGATCCGCTGGAAGCAGATCGATACCGCGCATGTGCGGATCATCTACCCGGAGGAGAGCCGCAGGCAGGCCGTTCGTGCCGCGTCCATCATCCAGTATATCAACGACAGTACCTATGCTGAATTCGGGAGCCGGAGAAAGAAGGTGAACATTGTATTGAACAACCGCGAGAGCTATACCAATGGCTTCGTAACAGTGGCGCCCTTTCGTTCGGAATTCTTCCCAATGCCATCGCAGAACCCCAACCTGCTGGGAAGCCTGCCTGTGGCCGACCAGCTTTCCATTCACGAATACCGGCACGTAATGCAATACACCGAGGGTTTACGGGGGCTTACCCGTTTGATGTACTGGTTGCAGGGTGAGGGCGGATGGGGTGTAATGCTGAACATGGCCGTACCCAACTGGTATTTCGAGGGTGACGCGGTGTTTGCCGAAACCTATTATACAAACCAGGGCCGCGGGCGTATCCCGAATTTCCTGGCGGAGCAGCAGGCTGTATTGATGAGTCATCCGCAGCTGTACTCCTACCAGAAAGCACGGAATGGCTCCTATAAGGATATCGTTCCGGATCATTACCGCCTGGGTTATACCATGAATCTGTATATGAACGCGCGTAAGGGTATTCATACCCCGGCCCGGATCTATACCCTTGCCTCTACATTTACGCACCCGTTCTATTCCTTTTCGCGTGCTTCCAAACGCATCACCGGGCTGACCACTACCCAATGGTACCGGCAAAGCTATGCGGAGATGGCCGCGGTTAAGAAGAAGCAATTGGATTCGCTGGAGCTGAGCCCTTCTGTTGCCATCAGCAGGGAGCCCGCCGAGCCCGCGTATTACCTGCAGGCTTACCAGTCGAACGATGGAAATTATATCGCCTGGCGTTATTCATACAACCGCATACCGGCTATTGTACGGATCGACAGTACGCTGCGCGAAGAAGAGATCGTAAAGCCCGGCTTTGCAGTGGATGATT
>CALNCF010000353.1 GCA_937875035.1 uncultured Sphingobacteriaceae bacterium
GCGCATCCAGCGGCGTCTGCTTGATCGACCACAAGCCGGCCAGGGCGAGCAGGAAATTACAGGCATTACCGAAGGTGAGCGTATTGATTACGAGCTCCGTTTTATCAAACCCCTTGAAGGGAAGGGCGAATCGTCTATTATAACCGAAGCCATATCCGAAGATCAGACCAGGGTAATATGGTCGTTCAATAGCAGCATGAAATACCCGATGAACATCATGCTGGTATTTATGGATATGCCAAGCATGCTGGGCAACGACCTGCAGACCAGCCTGGAGACCCTGAAAACCATACTGGAGCGAGAACCGGCCGATCAGCAATAAAAACACATTAAACCAATAACAGATACCATGTCAACTAAAATCTTTGTAAACCTGCCGGTGAAGAACCTCGATGCGTCGGTCGCTTTTTTTACCAGGCTGGGTTATACCTTTAACCCGCAGTTCACCAATGAGAACGCCACCTGTATGATTGTGAGCGGAGACATCTATGTGATGCTGCTCGTAGAGCCCTTCTTTAAATCCTTCATCACGAAAGAGATCTGCGATACCCGGAAAAGCACCGAAGTGCTGATCTGCTTATCGGCGGAGAGTCGTGAAGAGGTAGACGAAATCATCCGCAAGGCGGTGGAAGCCGGTGGCACCACACCACGCGAAGCACAAGACCAGGGTTTTATGTATTCGCATGCATACGAGGATCCCGACGGGCATACCTGGGAGATCATGTGGATGGACCCTGCGGCCGTACAATAAGCACAACCGATTTAACACTGCAGCCGGGGCATAACCAGTCCCGGCTTTTTTATAGGTGACCTCTTTGACAATTAAGACTCCGGGCAGGAATGTATAAATGGCAAAACTTCCGCAGAAGTATTTCTACATGCCGTAGAGAACCTACACGTTCGAGGGTAGTCATGTATGGATGGGATACAGGGACATAGCGCATCTGCTTTGAACAAAACATGATCTGAGCCTGCTGAATAAACCGGCCTGTTTCCACAGCAGAAAGACTTTGCCCGACGAATCCATCCAGGCTGAGAGCCGGAATACCGAGCTGCACCACCCGCATTGCTGCGCACAAACAAATGTGTCCTCATTTTTGCTTTATTCAGATAAAACCGGTGAAGACAAGGTATATTGCTGAATAATACCGGGGATCTGGAACAGCGCGTCAGCAGCTATATCAACCATTATACGAACAGTAATTAAAATCAAACAGGATGGAAATGGAACAACGGGTTATTCTCGTAGACGAGCAGGATCGCGAAACAGGAACGATGGAAAAGATGGAAGCGCATGAACAAGGCTTGCTTCACCGGGCATTCTCTGTCTTTGTTTTTAATACCGACGGGGAGCTGCTGCTGCAAAAGCGGGCGGCAGGGAAGTATCATTCGGGAGGGCTCTGGACAAACACGTGCTGCGGCCACCCGATGCCGGGTGAAAGTATCATAGAAGCCGGGCAGCGAAGGCTGAAGGAAGAGATGGGCATGGAAGCGGACCTCTCAGCGCTTTTTCATTTCCGGTATAAGGCCAGGCTCGACAAGGGCCTGACCGAACATGAGATCGATCATGTGCTCTTTGCCATCAGTGATGAAACTCCTGTTCTGAATCCCGATGAGGCAGAAGGCTATGGATACCATCCGCCGGCAGATATCCAACAGGCCATCGCCGCATACCCCGACCATTATACGGCATGGTTCCGGCTTTGCTTTGAAGAAACCGTGAACAGGCTCTTCCCGGGTAAGCTACGATCACTCTCGTGAGAAATAAATATTAGACGCTGATACCTGTATATAAAAAGCAGCAACAAAAACCCTTAAATTATCTTGTATCAATGTTATTCACCCCAAAATCGTGGTGTGAATAGTATATGATAACGCTATTTAATATACCTAAGGTATTTTATTACTCCCTTACATCCAATGATGCTGGGACAAATAGCTCGCTACATTTCTTTACATACGAAAGACTGTCTAAAGGACCAATGATCTCTTTTTTATTTTTATCTACTATCCAATAGCTTAATGGAAATTTGGTTTTTTTTTGATCAGAGCAATCTGGGTTATTTTCCTGAGTCGCCACAATAAAAGAATCATTAAATAGAAACGATTTGACAGTACACGGTATAGTAACCTGTCCATTCAAATTCTCAGAATGTGTTATAAATTGATTAGCATTACTTTCACTGACAAGTAAATACCCATCACCCAAATCTTTAGTATAATCGCTTGATGAGCAACTCGACAAATACAAAGTCACTCCTATTAACAACATTAAATATTTATTCATCGTTTATTTGTTTATCATACCTGAACCATAAAAATAAATCCTATATCCTTGCCCCTGTCCTGCAAACCATTTTCCTATTTGTGTCTCCAAATTCCTTACAATTAGTGCCCCAGGTGTCACACCTGATTTTACACCTCTGTAAGGCTTAATATCAAAATCATAGTCATCATATTTAGATATTACTGTACCATCCTTTTGCAAAGTGAGACCTATAGTACCATACACTAACCCATCTTTAATATTTCCCTTAAATAAAAGGTTAGGATAAATGGTTTGACCTACTCTCTGAAATTCTTTTCTATTAATAGAGCTTAAATCTATTTTTCCTAAATCCACATACAAAGGACGACCATTCCCATTCCGATACCAGCCATTAGCTTCTATCAAAGTAAGGTAACCAT
>CALNCF010000354.1 GCA_937875035.1 uncultured Sphingobacteriaceae bacterium
CCTGTTTCCTAACTCTATTTGAGCCAATGATGGTCGGGAAATTTTGACGCTTTTTGCCAGATCTTCCTGCGATAACCCCTTCATTTTACGAAGTGCTGCTATCCTTTGACCAATTTGCGTTTGTGATAATTTAGTGTTCATATCAGGTTTGGCTATACTTTCAACCACACAAAGATAATCATTGTTTCAATGTAAAACAATCTATTGTTTTAAAACAGATCATTTCTGTTTGGCTTTCTGTTTCCGCAGTTTTATTATTTTCGCCTCACAATAGCAACTGGCAATAGCTGTTGGCACCAACTCCCTACCCCCACATGGTCTTCAGCAGTAACTTCTTCCTCCTGTATTTTCTGCCGCTCTTCCTGCTGGCTTATTATGCCGCGCCGCGTTCCTGGAAGAATGCCGTCATTCTCTGCTTCAGCCTGTTCTTTTACGCCTGGGGAGCCCCGGTCTTTATCTTCACCCTGCTGGCCGTAGTTGTGATCGACTTTTACCTGGTGAAGAAAATGGATGAAGCGAAAGAGGCTCATAAAAAAATATATGTGCTCGCTTCGGTAGTGGTCAATGTAGGGCTGCTCGCCTATTTTAAATACGCCAATTTCTTTGTCGATAATATAAACGGACTCTTTGCAGCGATCGGCTGGAACACGGTTCCCTGGATACGCATCGCGCTGCCCATCGGTATCTCCTTCTTCACCTTCGAATCGCTCACCTATACCATCGATGTATACCGCGGTGTACATAAGCCCCTGCGCAAGCTCTCCGATTACCTGCTCTACATCATTATGTTCCCTAAGCTCATTGCCGGACCCATCGTACGCTTCGCCGAGATCGCCGGGCAGATCGACAGCCGGGAACGGGAGCAGTGGGAAACCCGCGATCATGTGCTCACCGGTTTGTACCGCTTTATTATAGGCCTTTCTAAAAAAGTGCTGATCGCTAATGTAATGGCTACAGAAGCCGACCGCATCTTCGCGATCCCATCCGCAGAGCTCAGCATGGGCCTGGCCTGGCTTGGAATCGTCGCCTATTCCTTCCAGATCTATTACGGGTATTCAGATATGGCTTTAGGCATTGGCCGGATGATGGGATTCCGCTTCCCCGAGAACTTCAACAACCCCTATATTTCGCAAAGCATTACCGAATTCTGGCGCAGGTGGCACATGACCCTCGGCCGCTGGATGCGCGACTACCTGTATATCCCCCTCGGGGGCAACCGCGTATCGAAACGCCGCATGTATATGAACCTTTGGCTGGTCTTCCTGCTCTCCGGCTTATGGCATGGAGCCGCCTGGAACTTTATTATCTGGGGTGCCTTTCATGGTTTGTTCCTGATCCTCGACCGCTTGTTTTTACTGAAGCTCTATGCGCGCATCGGGAAGGTGCCGAGTGTATTGCTTACGTATCTTATTGTATTGACCGGCTGGGTATTTTTTCGCGCCGAGAACCTGCAGCAGGCGGGCGCTTACCTGCGGGCCATGTATACCTTTAACGGGGTGCAGGAAACGGTGTATGCGGGTCCGGAGCTGATCTTCTTTATGTTCCTGGCAGTGTTCTTCGCTTTCTTTGGTATGTGGAAAGGAGTGGAAGCATGGCAGGATGATTTGCTCAATAATGAAGCCCGTCCGCGGAGCTATAAATACCTCTTTGTTCCCATGCTCATCCTCCTGGTGCTGTGTCTTGCCTATACCACCGGCGCTCATTTTAATCCCTTCATTTATTTTCGTTTTTAAGGATGAAAAAGATCGCGCTTCATACCAAAGATATATTGATCGGGTTCCTGATCCTTGTGCTCCTGCTTCCATCCCTGCAAAAGCTTTCAGGCATAGCAGAGCCTGAGCCCTTAAAGGGTGTGGTGATCGAAAAGGAACGCCCGGTTTTTTCCGTGGAAAGTTTTTTCAAGGGCGATTACCAGCAGCAGATCATGGACTATACCGAAGATCATATTGGCTTGCGTCCCTACCTTGTCCGCCTGTATAACCAGGTCCGTTTTTCATTGTTCCGCTCTTCAGGATCGGAAGAGGTTGTGCTGGCTAAGGATGGGCTTACGCTGATGACGCCGGGTTATATCAATTCCTATTATGGAAAATCATTTATAGGCGCTGATACTATAGCGCAGCGGGTACATCTGCTGGAAACGCTGCGTGACACGCTTCAAAAGAAGAACAAGCACCTGCTGCTTGTGCTGAGCCCGGGCAAGGCTTCTTTTTACCCGGAGCTGATCCCTCCTTATTTCCGCAAGGCGAATACTCCTTCTAATTACGATGCGTATGTCGAAGCGTTTAAAAATACCAGCCTGCATGTGCTCGACTTTAAGAAATGGTTCATTGATCAGAAAGATACGGTGAGCCGCGCGCTCTTCCCTCCCTACGGTGCGCACTGGACAAAATACGGTGCGAGCCTGGCGGCAGATTCGCTCCGCTCGTATATGGAGCACCTGAGCGGGAAGAAGATGGCGGTGCGCACGCTGAAAAGATTCGAACGCAGCAACGGACTCAATGGGCAGGATTACGACCTGGGCGACCTGCTGAATCTCTATACCGTATTGCCTCCTGCCGAGCTGTATAACCCGAAGCTCGACTATCAGAAATCAAAAAAAGACGATCGTCCCAATGTGCTGGTGATCGGCGACAGCTACTGGTGGAACCTGCGCGAAACCCGCATGCCCGATGAGCAATGGGGCGAATA
>CALNCF010000355.1 GCA_937875035.1 uncultured Sphingobacteriaceae bacterium
CCCGCCCCGGCGACTATACTGTCACCCTGATCGCCACTAACCAGTATGGTTGTAAGGATACGTTCACCTATGTGAATGCGGTGCGGGCTGAAGCGACAGGCTCCATGCAGGTGCCCAATGCCTTCACGCCGAATCCGAATGGTCCGAATGGCGGACAGATCCGTCCGGGCATCTTCGACAATGATATCTTCTACCCGATGATCCGCGGAGCGAAAGAATATTACCTGGCGATCTATAACCGCTGGGGAGAGCTGATCTTCGAGAGCCGCGATGCCGGGATCGGCTGGGACGGCTATTACCGCGGGCAGCTCTGCAAGCAGGATGTGTATGTATGGCGTGTGGAAGCCGTTTATTCGGACGGAAGAAAAGAAACTAAATCGGGAGACCTGTTGCTATTGAGATAATATGAAAAGAGTAGTTGCAGGTATTGTATATGGTTTGATGGTATGGATGATGCTCCCCGGGCAGGCTTATGCCCAGGACCCCCAGTTTTCGCAATATTATGCGACACCTTTATACCTGAACCCTGCTTTTGCAGGTGCCAATACCGATCACCGGGTGATGCTGAATTACCGTAATCAATGGCCGGGCGCGGTACCCAATTCCTTTGTGACCTATGTGTTCTCCTACGATTTTAACTGGCAGAAGTACAACAGTGGACTGGGCCTGCTGGCCGTGCGCGATAAAGCGGGCACCAGCGGGTTAAGCTATACCAATATCGGAGGGGTGTATTCGTACCAGGTGCAGCTGAGCAAGGAGTTTTACCTGCGCAGCGGCGTGCATTTTTCCTATACGACCAAAGATCTCGACTTCAGCCGGCTTTTGTTTAACGACCAGCTGGAACGGGGAGGAGGGGTCACCTTCGAATCGAGCCGCATCTCCAAGATCCAGTACCTCGATGTGGCTGCCGGGGCGATCGCCTATAATAAGAACCTGTTCGTTGGCTTTGCTGCGCATCATCTCACCCAGCCTAACGAATCCTTTACCGGCCAGGACAGCCGGGTGCCGCTTAAAATGTCGCTGCATGCAGGCTACCGCATCGGGCTGGGTAGCCGCGACCGCGATAAAAGCCTGCTTCCGACCTTTAATTACCGGGTACAGGATAATTTCACCCAGCTCGATATGGGCTGCTATTATAACCACGAGCCATTGGTGCTCGGGGTATGGTACAGGGGGATACCTTTATCCGTTTTTAACAGGAACGATTATATTAATAATGATGCCTTCATGTTGCTGGTAGGCTATTCCATGTCCGACCAGCCGCTCAGCTTTGGCTACAGCTACGACCTCACCGTTTCCAGGCTGATCCTGAATTCAGGCGGAAGCCACGAATTATCAATGATTTATGAGTTCGGAAAAGGCAACAGCCGCCGCTCCGGCAAGAACAGCTACAATAAACATCGCATCCCCTGCGCCAAATTCTGATATTCTGTTAAAACCCCATATTGTTAACATTAAATTAATACTCCTAAAGATTTTTATCTTTACATTTGTGGTCGATTTTTTGCCCCAAAAGGAAGTATGCGACGTAAACAACTAACACATATTCAGTGGATAACAGCGGTTCTGTTGCTGGCTTCCGTTCAGTTAAAAGCCCAGGATACCATCCGTGTTTTTCAGTATAATCTGCTGCGTTACGGAGAGAGCAGTCAGCCCCCGGCTAACAAGAACCCGCTTTTAAAAACCATTATTGATTATACCCGGCCCGATATTTTCGGCGCGAACGAGATCGCGACCAACAGCTCCTATCATACCAATATCCTGAACAATGTATTGAACACTGGTGGTGTGACCAAATGGAAAAAAGGGGAATATTCTACGACCGGCGTGGATAAGTCGCTTTCCAACGGGTTGTTCTATAATTCAGAAAAGTTCCAGCTGCTGAGCCAGAAAGCG
>CALNCF010000356.1 GCA_937875035.1 uncultured Sphingobacteriaceae bacterium
TTCCATCCCGAGAAATCGCAGGCGGTGGGGCTGGGGCTGATCACCAATTTCCTGATTACCCGGTATTTTGTTTTTACCGAATCTACGCTGCGTAAAAGAGAGCAGTTCATACGCTATATACTCGTTGCCATTATTGTCTTCGCGGGGAATTATTTTATGATGAAGATCCTCGTCGAAGTATGTGGTGTATGGCCGACGGTGGCACGGGCTATTGCAGCTGCGACCATTGCCTTCCTGAGCTTCCGCCTGCACAAGGTGTTTACATTTAAGGTTAAACTTCCTGCCGACCAGAAATGATGCAGCTACCCGAAATTACATTACAGGTATGCCAGGCCGCGCGCAGATCCGGCGCGTTTATTGCCGCCGAAGCGAAGCAGTTTTCGGCCGACCGGGTCGAGTACAAAGGACTGAACGACCTGGTATCGTATGTAGATCGTACCGCGGAGGAAATGCTGGTGAACGACCTGGAAAAAATAATTCCCCGCGCTGGCTTTATTACCGAGGAAAATACCGCATCCGCTCATTCCGATGATTATAGCTGGATCATCGACCCCCTGGATGGTACCACGAACTTTATTCATGGCATTCCTGCCTTTGCCGTAAGCATTGCCCTGCAATACCGTGGTGAGCTCGTGTCGGGAGTAGTGTACGAGGTGAACCGTGATGAATGCTTTTATGCCACGAAAGGAGAGGGAGCCTGTATGAACGGAGCGCCGATCCGTGTAACGGCGGCAGCGACGCTTCAGCGCAGCCTGCTGGCCACCGGCTTTCCTTATACCATGTTCGAGCAAACAGAGGCTTACCTGAAAACGCTCCGCTATTTTATGGAGCATACGCACGGGCTGCGCCGTATCGGCAGCGCGGCCGTGGACCTGGCTTATGTAGCCTGCGGACGGTTCGAGGGCTTCTTTGAATACAACCTGAATGCCTGGGATGTGGCCGCGGGTGCATTGATCGTACAGGAAGCGGGGGGGGCAGTGAGCGACTTCAAGGGTGGTAATGATTATGTATTCGGTCGCGAGATCATCGCTTCGAATACGCTGATCCATGCCGAAATGGAACGTGCGATCCGTTCCGAATTCCGTTAGAATTCTTTCTCCCCGGTGCTGCTTACATGCAGGCTCCAGGTTTCCGGCTTCGCTGCAAAATGGATCTTCGTCTGCGCCCATACCGAACGGAACAATTCCGAATAGCGGTACTTATTCAATGCTTCTTCCGACTCCCATTTACTCAGCGTGAAAAACACGTTCGGCTGGTTCACATCATTCAGCAGCTCCAGGTGGTGACAGCCTTCGAAGTTGCGAATCAGGTTTTTGGAGCTTTCAAAAACATCAATAAATGTTGCGATCTTCTCGGGTTCGAAGGTAAGCTTGACAAATCGTGTGATCATTGGAACTGAACGGTTATAATATCTCCTAAATGCAGGCCCAGCAAGCCGCTGGCCTTTCCTTTATTAATGGCGATCTCCAGGTTACCGGTGATGCCGAACAGGCATAGCTTCTCACCCTCGGGCACATCGCTGTAACTGTTGCTGATCTCTTCAATGGTTTCGCTGCGTTTGAATACAATGCTGAAGGGGCGGTCCTTGCCAACCTCTTTGTATACCGGCTTGGTGATATTGGTAATGACATTCGAGAACGAATCTACATAGATCACGCTGCCGCGGATCAGGTCGGGCTGTATAATGGGCTGCAATACGGTACGGTAGTTCATGTCGCTCATCTTACGGCCGATCAGCTCCATCTTTCCGCCCCTGGCCAGGTGTACGGCTGCTTTGGCGAGGATATCGCGGATCGGGAAATGCTGCGGGTCGTTCATCAGCCGTAAGCCGATCTTAAAGATCAGCTCCGGTTTTTTATCCATCATCAATGAAAACAAACCATTATCGGGGCCGAGGAAATAATGCCCGTCGTATAATACCGCGATGAAGCGCGCGTTCGGGTCGTAGTTGTTATCGACGCATACCATGTGGATGCTTCCCGGCGGGAAATAAGGGTAGGCATTTTTGAGGGTAAAAGCAGCCTCTGCAATGTTGTAAGAGGGGATGGCATGGGTCACATCGACCACCTGCGTATCCGGTAACTGACTGATTATGGAGCCCTTGATCGCAGCCACATAAAATCCGTTATATCCTAAGTCAGTAGTGAGTGTAATTACCGGCATTAATTAATAATTAATTTCCATCCTTTGTTCCAAAAATAGTTATTTTAGCACTATATGTCTAACATCTCCAAACCACAACCATAAAAAATTGAACGAACTGGTAGTACAATTAGAGGCGATCAATCCTGCGGAGTTCTGGGGATTGAAGAATGAGAACTTTGAGATCCTTAAAAAAGCATATCCAAAGTTACGACTTGTTACGAGAGGAACCGAATTTAAAGCGCTTGGCGAAGAGAAAATTCTTCTCGAACTCAAACAGAAAGTGGACGCGCTGATCCGTCATTTCGAAAAATACAGCATCATCAACGAAGAAGATATTAAAGGCATTGTAGGGAACGACCAGGCTCCGGGGACAGAAGAAACGGTTGCCGCGGGAAGTCCGCAGCAGAACGAAGCCCTGGTATTCGGTCCTAATGGTGTGATCGTACGTGCGCGCACGCAGAACCAGCGACGCATGGTTGAATCTTCCATCAAAAATGATATTATGTTTGCCATCGGACCTGCGGGTACGGGCAAGACCTATACAGCCGTTGCGCTTGCGGTACGGGCATTGAAAAATAAAGAAGTGAAACGCATCATCCTGACGCGCCCCGCGGTAGAGGCAGGAGAGAACCTGGGCTTCCTGCCAGGCGATCTGAAAGAAAAGATCGATCCATACCTGCGTCCCTTATACGATGCTCTGGATGATATGATCCCTGCGGATAAGCTGAAGCTGTACTTAGAGAACCGTACCATTGAGATCGCTCCCCTGGCATTCATGCGCGGGCGTACGCTCGACAACGCGTATGTGATCCTCGATGAAGCGCAGAACGCCACCGATATGCAGCTCAAGATGTTCCTGACACGGATGGGGCCTACGGCAAAGTTCATCCTCACCGGTGATGTGACACAGATCGACTTACCTAAAAAACAAATGTCGGGCTTGTTCA
>CALNCF010000357.1 GCA_937875035.1 uncultured Sphingobacteriaceae bacterium
TCAGGCAGGAGTATCATAAGCTGACCTTTACCCAACAGGAGGTGATTGCACGGAATAACCTCGACTATACGGTTTCTGAAAAGATCTTGGTGATCAATATTACATACAGCTTTCCTCCAGTCGGCGGTACAGTGGTTACCCGTTCCTGGTCGGATAGTGTGCAGGTAAAGCAATTCACTATACCCCTAAACCAGCTTACTCAACTCCCGTTTACGAATACATTTATGAGTAATACAGAGTCACGTTGGTATGAGCTGGCTTGGAATGATGATCTGAATGTGATGGTAAAAAAGGATCTGAAGTATTCATGTGCAAATAATGAAATATTCGATGAAAGAGCATATGCAAAAGGGTTGGGCCTGGTCAGTAGCTATTGTGCTTATTGTAATTCAGGGGGAGAAAGCAATTCCTCTTTAAGTTATTATAAAACGAGGGTTGGAGTATGGGGAGAAATGCTGGATTTCGAGCAGATAAAAACGACATATCTCAACGTGAAAAATGAAGCAAAGGATGTGTTCAGAATATATCCTAACCCGGTATCTGGAAATGTCTATTTAGAAGCAATAAATACTGATGAAAGCGCTAAAGATTATTGCCTGTACAATGTCTTCGGTCAATTGGTACTGTCTGGCGAGCTAAGCGGTAATAGTATTGATTTAGCTCAACTTCCGGTAGGAGTTTATTTTTTAACATTATCGGGCCAGCTGGGTATCTATAATACGAAGCTCATTAAACGATAAATAGGCTCGGCGGTGCATGCCAGTGGGGTTGGCAATAAACGCACAGCCTTTTCTTTATAGTCCGGGGATTTGAGTATCCATCTTTGCTCATTAGGCTCAAGAACGGATAAGAGGGAGATATTAGTAGAAAATACTGATCAGGTTAAAACAACAGAGCCCCACATTTCTGTGAGGCTTTGCGGAATGGACGGGACTCGAACCCGCGACCTCCTGCGTGACAGGCAGGCATTCTAACCAGCTGAACTACCACTCCGTTTCCGTTTACTTTCAAGCACTTTTGCAAGTGTTCTTCCGTTCAGGGACTGCAAATATACAGTGATTATTGTATTTGTCAATAAAAAAGTGAAAAAAGCTTAAACGGTGCCCTCTTTCATTCGCTCTGCGTTTTCTGCTAATTGCAGCTGTTCCATAATATCCTGGATGTCACCATCCATCACGGCCGGAAGGTTATACAGTGTCAGGCCGATACGGTGATCCGTTAAACGGCTCTGCGGGAAGTTATAGGTACGGATCTTTGCCGAGCGGTCGCCGGTAGATACCATGGTCTTCCTTTTTTTCGCTACTTCTTCCATTCTTTTGGCGTATTCCATCTCGTATATACGGGAACGTAATACAGCCAGCGCCTTATCATAATTCTTCAGCTGCGATTTTTCATCCTGGCACTGGGCTACGATCCCGGTAGGGATATGCGTTAAACGCACGGCCGAATACGTGGTGTTTACCGACTGCCCGCCTGGTCCTGATGAACAGAACAGGTCTTTGCGGATATCATTTGTCTTCAGGTCAATATCGAACTCGTCGGCTTCGGGCAATACCACTACCGATGCGGCTGAGGTGTGTACTCTTCCCTGCGTTTCGGTGGCCGGTACACGCTGTACGCGGTGCACGCCCGACTCGTACTTCATGGTACCATATACATCTTCCCCGATAACGTTTACGATGATCTCCTTATAGCCCCCGGCTGTTCCCGGTGTGGAGTCTACCAGCTCCATCTTCCAGCCCTTACGTTCGCAATAGCGCTGGTACATACGGAACAGGTCGCCGGCGAACAGGCTGGCCTCATCGCCGCCCGTACCGCCACGAACTTCCAGGATGGCATTACGTGCATCCTCAGGGTCTTTGGGGATCAGCAATACGCGGATATCCTCTTCCAGCTCTTTCCCCCCAGCAACTGCCACTTTCTCCAGCATACAGCTCTTCACGCTGCGCGATGAGCATATCCAGTTCCGATTTAGCCATTTCGCGAAATTCCTCATCCTTTTCGGTAGACAGGATCTGCTTATTGGCATCAATATTACTGAGCACATTCGCATAGATATCGTG
Source organism: uncultured Sphingobacteriaceae bacterium (assembly GCA_937875035.1). GTDB lineage: Bacteria > Bacteroidota > Bacteroidia > Sphingobacteriales > Sphingobacteriaceae > CALNCF01. Next base: position 2,064 of record CALNCF010000357.1, read on the forward strand.
CTTCTCCACGATTTTGGTCAGGTCTTTATATTCTTTATTGAGCTGGGCAAAACGTTTCATATCACTCATCGCTTCCGGTGAGGACAGTTCTTTTTCTACGTCGTCGAAACGTTTGCGTATCGCTTCTAATTTGTCTAACATATTCTTTTTCTCCTCTGGTTTTTGAGGACTGCAAAAGTAAGGCTTTTTTGTTAAAATTGCTCGCTTGCGGTCTCTTATTACGCCGGGTAGCTCCCCGGGCTGTTCATACGGAAGCCCCTGTATACCTGTAAATAAGGTGGGATGTATACGCAAGGGTATTCCAGGCTTCCTTATAAACAACAAATCCCTGCCTGGGTTTGCCGGGCAGGGATCTGCGATAAACGGATATTATTTAAGGTACAGGGAGCCCTGTTTCATGACCAGGCTTTTGTTCAGGTATGGCTTCGCTGCATCGATATCCTTATCGGTAAAAAAGGTTTTCAGCTCTTCCGAACGTGTTTTCAGTCCATAGCCCATGATCTTGTTCCCGGTGAAATAATACATCACATCCTTTTCAATAGAAAACTCTTTGATACCCTTGATCGGGATGATCTTTTTGGAGCCGCCGAACAGGTCGAAGACCATAATGCCTACATCGGGGTCGCTCAGGAAGAGCTCATCGCCCTTTTCGATCATGCACAAGGGGGCTACATCGCGTCCAAGGATCTGGAAAAGGTCGCCGCTTTCCTGCTCGGAGCTAAAGTTATAGGCGATCTTCAGGAGGGTGCGGTTAGATTCATCATACATCCAGAAGCCGTTGTTATTCGATGAGCAGATCAGCTTGACCATGCCATCGGAATAGGCTTCGCGGATATTATAGCTGTTGATCTCGGCGAGGTTGGCATCGAGGAATTTGATCAGGAAGAAATCAGGGTAATACACCATGATCCGCATCGGGTTGTTCACATCGATAGCGCCGATCCGCCCGTTCTTCATGTTCGAATAGGTAATGGTACGCTTCGCATTCTTGTCGTATTTCGACAGGACTTGCCGGTTATCCGTATAATAAATATTCCCCAGGGGGTCGGAATTATACAAGATCACATCGTGAGCGATCAGCCCGGTGGAGTCTTTTTGCTGCGCCCATGCCGATACCGTGATCAGCATTAAAAGAGAGAATATGCTACTCAGCTTTCTCAAAGTACTTAAGGTGTAATTCATTTCCATCGAATACTGCATAAGAGTTATAGTTGATCCACTCGCCGAGGTTTACATAACGGCTGCGAGGTGTTAATTGAATATCCAGGGGCAGGTGCCGGTGTCCGAAGATAAAATAATCGAAGTGTTCTTTCTCCAGCAGCTCTCTTGCGTAAACAGCCAGCCACTCATTTTCTTCACCCAGGAACTCTTCTTTGGTTTCATTAGCGGCCCTGCTGCTGCGCGACCAGCGGTCGGCGATCCACATGCCCATATTCGGGTGGATGCGTGCAAAAAGCCATTGGCAGGTTTTACTGGCGAAGATCTTCTTCAACACCTTATAGAACCTGTCGCCCGGGCCGAGACCATCGCCGTGCCCGATCAGGAAGCGCTTCCCGCCGTACTCGCGGATAACGGGCTCACGGTAAACGGTAATGCCCAGCTCCTTGCTGAAATAGTCGAACATCCACATATCATGGTTCCCGGTGAACAGGTGCACGGGAATACCCGAATCTACGATCTCGGCGATCTTACCCTGCAGGCGGATGAACCCCTTCGGGATCACGCTGCGGTATTCGAACCAGAAATCGAAGATATCTCCCACCAGGTATATTTCGGTGGCATCCTTTCGTATCATCTCCAGCCACCGCACCACACGGTCTTCCCGCTCACGGCTTTGCCGGTGCGTGGGCACCCCTAAGTGAAAATCGGATGCGAAATAGATGCGGGGGGTATTGCTCATGATTGGTCGTCGATCAGGAAAAGAAATATTTCTTTAGGGCCATGGGCGCCTAATACCAGGGTCTTTTCAATATCCGCGGTACGGCTCGGACCCGTTGTATTGCTAAGCATGGAGGGTAGCTTGCCTTCATATTTGTCGCGTACGAACTGGATCGCTTCTTTAATATCAGGCTTTAGCTGGGAGGTATAGGCGATCACGATATGAGCGTGAGGATAGACGGATAATCTCCTGCCCGCCTTGTCCTGGTTGCTGATCAGGATGCTGCCGGTGCGGGCGGCAAGGGCTTCGCAGCCGGTAATGCCTACCTCGGCCTGTTCAATAAAATGCTGCTCACTGCCCTCATAGCCGATCTTTGCCTTTTGCAGCAGGGCAGCAATGGATTCTTCCCAGCAGAACAAATGTTTCCATGACTTGTGAGCGATCAGCTCCTGCATATTCTGGGCGAAATGAGGGATATCTTCGCAAAAGATGAACTGCCCGCCGATCTTTCCAAACTCCTCGGCAAAAATAAATTCAGGTAATTCGTTGTTTACAGGATATACAGGCTCATTCTCCTCCAGCCTTGGATAGGGGTTCTCTCTCTTCTCGATCAATGCTTTACGGATCTTTTTCAGCATCCGTTCTTTAGGCGTGGTCTCCTGCATTGGGCTAAAATAATGAATACAGGTGATATGTGGAACGTTTAAGGGCAACGGCAGGCTTATTCTATATTTCGACAGCTACTTATATATAGCTGGTGATTAAATTAATATGTGTGTAAAATATGTAATTTGACATATTATATATTTTATAATTAAAAATAATTGACTTAATATTGTGTTTGTGCTTATCTTTATGTAATTCTTGCTATTGAGAAGACGCTCTAAATTATTGCGAAATGAAACTATTGAACATGGTAATGCTTGGGATCCTGGTTTTAAGCATTACATCCTGGAAAAACAATCCTGCGAATGTGTCGTCATCGGCAGAAGCTGCAACAAAGACCAACACCAACAGGATTAAGGAGTTGAATGAAAATTACCGCTTTATGGGCTATGTAGACGGGCGCAAATATTGCAAGTACGGAGGAATAAACTGCTGGGATCATGCGATCGGGAACAAAGACATAACCGGTGTAACGGAGCTGAACGAGCAGGGAACAGAATTACTCATTCAGTATAAACAGGGAAATGCGGATATTTTGGTCATCGAAGGTAATGAATAATAGCCTGTTGAGGTATATATGGATCGTTACAGCCATTATTTTGTATGGCTGTAACGATTCTGTAGATAAAACGCCCGGGATGATGCAGGCCTCTGATTCGGTGCAGATCGCGGAGGATACCCTGATCATCAGCAGCGGGATCGGAGAGCTTTATCCTTTGGATGACCAAACGGCGCTGATCTCATGCAACGAGACGGGCCTTTTTCTCTTGAATTACCAGACAGGAAAATTTCAGCACCAGTTTCGTGTACCTTCCCTTAACTGGGACTCGATCCTCCGGAAGATGGCGCTTCCGTCCTATCAGATCCCCGGTTTAAAGATCGTCGAAGTATCCGCAGATGTAATGATCGATGGCTACAGCGTAAACACAGAAGACAGCAGCATCGAAGTGATTTGCCTGCCGCGTGTGGTGTACGCGGATCAAAAGGATACAGCGGTGCGAAGGGAATTATTTTGTTTGAAATATGACCGGCAGGGGCATTTCCGGTCTTATAGATATATCAGCAGAAACGGTGTCGGCAAAAAATATTTTCCCGGTTTTAATTATGCTTTTAAGTACATCAAGGATACGTTCTATGTATTTAACAGCTCACTGGTAGAAGATGAATCCATGTATGAGCAGGAGCCTTTGCTACTTAAGTTCAGCTCAAAAGATCACCTGATCGGGTTCAGCGGAGTCGCTGCGAAGCATCTTTATCCCAAAGATTTTTCCTTTGAATACTTCGTAAAGTTTGTGTCTTCCGGAGGCCGTGAATATGTGTCGGATGAAAAAAAACTTATCAATATCTATGATCCGGAAGAGGTTCATTTTCTCTTCGACAGTTTCAGCCGGATGTATATCGAAAGTGTATACCCGGATGGAGAAGACCAGGTGGTTGCCATACTTGCAGAAGACCTGGGAAATGATCACCGCCTGAATTATGCCGTACGCTATGATATGAAAGAACGGAAGATCCTGAAACGGGAGCAGTTGCCTTTTACCTACGATGGCAAGTTCTATTACAAGAACAAAATATATGTATGCACAAGAAAAAATAATGAAGATTGGTATAAAGTGTATACTTATCTTTTTTAGCGGATTTATCGCCTGCCATTCGCCTGCGGTTTCAGACGCTTCGCGGCTCCGGCAGATGCTGGAGAAGAATAACTGGGCGATGCATGGTGATAAACCTGTGTATCTCAACATGATCAATCCTTATGAATGTATGCTTTGCAAGCCGGTGGTAAGGGATAATATGAAAAAACTGACCCTGGATAATCCTCAGAAGCTTGCCGACAGTTACTTTATTTTGCCACAGATCCGTAAATTGGAAAAAGAAAAAGTGCAGTCGTATTTCCTGCATGGTGTCGATTCGGCGAGGGTGGTATATAACCAGGAGCTGTATGATACCATCAACCAGCTCACCGGAAGCAAGGGTGAATCTATGCTCATCACCGTGAACGCGAACGGAGATATTATCGGTAAAATAGTTTATGAAAAAATGGCTGATACTGATATGTATTAATATATGCCTGATCATCGATGATCCGGGCGCAGCGCGTGCGCAGAACATGATCCATGATCCCGGACTGGAAGATTCCTTACGAGGTACAAATAAGCTGTATTTAAGACCTGGATATATCAGCTTTCATTACGGCCGCTTGTTTTATAAAGATCATTATAAAGCCCCTACTCCCGAAATACAGAAGATCATCAATAACGATATAGCAAGTGTGTCACGCAGCGGCAAGGGTTGCACCATGGCTGGAATGGGTGAGGGTCTGGGTGACCGGCGTTGCGCGGTGATGAAGCTGAACGCGCCTTTGGAGAAAGGAAAGGAATATATGCTGGAAGTATACATAAGACATGCCTTTGGTTCGTTCGCTTCCAACGGCATCGGTATCGGGTTCTCTACGCATGATTTCTCGTCCAGGAGCTCTGCCGAGCTGACCCAGCAGTATGTGATCACTCCGCCCGGCTGGGATTGCGGCCAGGTAGCTTCGTACCCTGCATGGCAAAAGATCGTCATTGAATATACAGCAACCGGGAGTGAGAAAAATGTATTGGCCGGAGCCGTTTGCTTTCCCGACCACTTTACGCGTATCCCCGTTGATTATACCAAGGTCAAAGGAAATTTCTCATTATATCTGTTTGATGATTTCCTGTTAATGCGAAAGGAAGATTACCTGGTATATGACTACGAACGTACACTTTCGCAAAAGTCCGTTTTTTTCGATAGGAATAGTTACACATTGAACCCTGCCTGCTTTGCGCGGCTCGATTCCATTGCAGAGATACTGCTTACAGGCAATAGCCGGATCGAGATCTCGGGACATACAGATTCTTCGGGGAATGAAATGCTGAACAAAAGCCTTTCATCCAAACGGGCGGAAACAGTGAAAAGCTACCTGGTCGGAAGAGGGGTACCCGCAGCAAGGATCCGTACCGGGTACTACGCTTCATCTGTTCCCATTAAAGCTTTGCCGAAAGAAAAAGCATACCTGAACCGCAGGGTAGAATATCAAATAAAAAATCCCGCAGAATGAGACACTCGCGGGATCTTTTTTTGATATGGGATGAAGCTTAAGCTTCGTTCTCTTTATCAGCTTCGGATTCTTCTGTCGCGGTAGGCATCACGATCAGCGGGACATCATGAATCGCTTTATGATTATTCTCCGCAGCCTGCTCCTGTACCGGACTTGTTTCTTCTTCCTTTTTCTCTTCTTTCTTTTCATCCTTAGCCCCGTTCACAAACTCATCGTAAGTAGTACGAGTTTCGAAAGGACGGCGGCCGATCAGCTCTTCCATGTCGCTCTGGAAGATGATCTCTTTTTCCAGCAATACGCTTGCGATGGTTTCGAGCTGCGCACGATGCTCCAGCAATAAGCTCTTGGTCTCATCGTACACCTGCTGGATCAGCACACGCACTTCGTGGTCGATCATCTCGGCGGTCTTATCAGAATAAGGCTTACCGTACCCGTACTCACCCTGAGGATCGCTGAAGGATACATTACCTACATTCCTGTTCATACCGTAAATGGTCACCATGGCATAGGCCAGCTTCGTGATCCGTTCCAGGTCGTTTTGTGCTCCTGTAGAAATCTTACCGAAGATGATCTCTTCTGCCGCGCGTCCGCCCATGGTCATCTTCATACCGTCGAGCAATTGCTCGGTCGTATATAAATATTGTTCCTTCGGAAGGTATTGCGCATAGCCCAGAGCTGCGATCCCTCTCGGAACGATGGATACCTTTACCAACGGATCCGCATGTTCCAGGAACCAGCCCGCAATGGCGTGCCCGGCTTCGTGGAAGGCAACGATCCGTTTTTCTTCCGGTGATATGATCTTGTTCTTCTTTTCCAGGCCACCGATCCCCCGGTCGATAGCATCCTGGAAATCCTGCATATCTACCGCCTGCTTGTCACGGCGCGCAGCGATCAGGGCTGCTTCATTACATACGTTGGCGATCTCAGCACCGGCAAAGCCTGGTGTTTGCGCCGCTAATTTCTTAGGGTCTACTTCCGGGGCAAGCTTCAATGGCATTAAGTGTACCTTGAAGATCTGCTCCCTGCCTAAAAGATCCGGACGGTCAATAGCGATCTGGCGGTCGAATCGTCCCGGGCGCAGCAAGGCAGAATCTAATACATCCGGGCGGTTGGTCGCCGCCATGATGATCACTCCTGAATCTGTTCCGAACCCGTCCATTTCTACCAGTAGCTGGTTCAGGGTATTCTCACGCTCATCGTTTCCAC
>CALNCF010000358.1 GCA_937875035.1 uncultured Sphingobacteriaceae bacterium
TGGGCTTTGTGAGTGTACGCATACCAGGCACGACCTATGGCACCCTGAGGGATGAGCAGGGAAACTTTCGCCTGGGCCCGCTTCCTGCGGGTAAATACGAAATAGAATTCAGCCTGGTGGGTTACCAGGTACGAAGGGTAACGGTAGACCTGAAGGAGAGCCGCCGGCTCGATATCCGGCTGCAGGCCCGGCAGGATCAGATCGGGGAGGTGGTGGTGAGCGGAACGATGAAAGAGATGTCGCGCAAGGAGAGCCCGGTGACCGTCGATGTATTCAACTTTAAGTACTTTCAGAAGAACCCTTCGCCCTCCATGTTCGAAGCCCTGCACATGGTGAACGGGGTACGCCCGCAATTGAACTGTAATATCTGCAATACCGGCGACATCCATATCAACGGAATGGAAGGACCCTATACCATGATCCTGATCGACGGGATGCCGGTAGTGAGCAGCCTGTCTACCGTGTACGGCCTGAGCGGCATACCGAACAGCATGGTGGAACGCATCGAAGTGATCAAGGGTCCGGCTTCCACGCTCTATGGCTCGGAAGCGGTAGCCGGGCTGATCAATGTGATCACGAAGAGCCCGGCGCAGATGCCCCTGTTCAGCGCCGACGTTTATACGACCTCTTACCAGGAGATGAACGCGGATGCGGCCGTGAGGTACCAGGCCAGTCCTAAGCTGAGCGGCATGCTGAGCCTGAACTATTTCAAGTTCGATAAGCGCTGGGATAAGAACAGGGATGGCTTTACGGATCTTACCTTGCAGGACCGGATCTCGGTGTTCAATAAATGGAACTGGAAACGGGAAAGCGGCAAAAAAGCATCGCTGGCGGCGAGGTATGTGTACGAAGACCGTTGGGGCGGGCAAACCCAATGGAACCCGGAGTTCAGGGGCGGCGACAGTATTTACGCGGAGAGCATTTATACCAAGCGCCTGGAGCTGATCGGGGAGTATGCCCTGCCTGTCAGGGAAGACATCAATATGAGCTTTTCATACAACCGTCACCGGCAGAATTCTTATTACGGTACAACCTTTTTTAATGCCGATCAGCAGGTGCTCTTTGTTCAATCTGTATGGAACAAACGATTAAATGCCCGCCAGGAATTGCTGACAGGCGCTTCGCTGCGTTACACGATATACGACGACAATACCGTAGGTACCCAGCTCAGCGATACGAACGGTGCACGCAATGCGCCGCAGCAGATCCTGCTGCCGGGTATCTTTGTGCAGCATGAATGGAGCATAAGCGAGCACAGCAAATTGCTGAGCGGAATGCGTTACGATTATCATTCGCAGCATGGCTCGGTGTTCACTCCCCGGCTGAATTATAAATGGAACAACCGATCGAAAGCCGATATTGTACGGCTGGGCTTCGGGAACGGCTACAGGGTGGTGAATGTGTTCACGGAAGATCATGCTGCGCTGACGGGAGCGAGGGATGTGCAGATCGACCATGACCTGAAGCCTGAGCGTTCCTATAATGTGAACCTGAACTACCAGAAATTTATCCAGTACGGCAAGGGTTTCGGTAGCATGGACATCTCTCTTTTCTATACGTATTTTACCAATCGCATTGTACCCGATTACGATACCGACCCGAACAAGATCATCTACGACAACCTCGATGGCTATGCGATCTCGCGCGGGGTTTCGCTGAACACAGAATGGACATTCGTGTTTCCGCTGAAGATCAATACAGGCATCACGCTTATGGATGTGTTCCGCAAAGAGCGCGATGAAACAGGTACGCTGCGTTACGATGCGCAGGAATACGCGCCTGCGTTCAGCGGCACCTTTGCCCTGAGCTATGAGCTGAGAAAATGGGGACTGAGCTTCGATTATACAGGCAATGTAGACGGACCGATGCTGCTGCCTGTATTGCCGGATGATTACCGTCCGCGTTTCTCACCCTGGTTCAGCATCCAGAATGTGCAGGTGACCAAATCGCTGAGCAAGTCATGGAAGATCTACGGAGGCGCGAAGAATCTCTTCAACTTTATGCCCCGCGACCCGATCATGCGGGCCTTTGATCCCTTTGATAAGCAGGTGACGGTCGACAACCCGAACCAGTATACGTTCGATCCGGGTTATATGTACGCGACGCTGAAGAGCCGTTATTATTTCCTGGGTTTCCGTTTCCAGATCGCAGGATGATGGCTATCTTTAAAGAAAAGACAGGTGATGATAAGGGTTTCCGGTGATGAGGCCTGTCACCCGGGTAGATCATAGAACCATATACTGAATCTGAGATGAAAAAATATGTTTGCCTGCTGGCTTGTATATTAACGGGTACCCTGGGATTTGCCGCTGCTCCTGATACCACGCTGCTGAAAGCGCCCTTTCATATTTCCCTGGTGCCGCCCCTGAACCCTTATGGCTTGCAGGCTTCGAAATACAAATTCAACTTTTCCCTCAAT
>CALNCF010000359.1 GCA_937875035.1 uncultured Sphingobacteriaceae bacterium
AGCTTTGTTACATCCAGCTCTCCTTTAAACGCCTTACGGTTCAGGGTCTCCACATCTTCGATCACACATTCAAACTCCAGGCCTTCGGTATCGATCTTGCCATGGATCATGGCATCGAAGATAAAGGTATCGTTCGGGCAGGGAGAGAAGCCAAGTGTTAATTTCATCGTACTCGTTTTTCTTATACACAAAAGGACACCCTGAGGCGTCCTTTTGTTTTTATGCGGCGGTGTAAATTATACCGTCATCAAATCTTTTTCCTTTACATCTACGTGCTTATCCACGGCAAGAATAAAGCCATCGGTCAGTTTCTGAACTTCTCCTTCTCCTGTTTTGATCTCATCTTCAGAAACGCCGTCCTTTTGTAATTTCTTGATCTTTTCGTTGATATCCTTACGGATGTTACGCACGGCGACCTTGCCGGCTTCACCTTCTGCCTTTACCTTTTTCACCAGGTCTTTACGACGCTCTTCGGTAAGCGGGGGTATATTCAGGCGTACCACGATACCGTCGTTCTGAGGATTAAGCCCCAGGTTCGCATCAGTAATTGCTTTTTCAATAGCCGGGATCAATGATTTTTCCCAGGGCTGAACCACGATGCTTCTCGCGTCCGGGGTATTTACATTCGATACCTGGCTAAGCGGTGTAGGAGTACCATAGTAGTCTACCATAATGCTATCCAGCATAGAGGGGCTGGCCTTTCCGGCACGGATTCTCAATAATTCTACTTCCACATGATCAACGGCTTTGGCCATGCTGTCTTTTGCTTCCTGTAAAAAGGTTTTAACTCTATCGTCCATATTTAAGAATGTGTGTTGTTCAAAAATAAAAAATTATGCGTGAACTAAGGTACCGATATGTTCGCCTTCGGTCAGTTTCAGGAAATTTCCTCTTTTGTTCATATCAAAGACAATGATTGGAAGGTTGTTCTCCTGGCAAAGTGTAAATGCCGTCATGTCCATTACATTCAGGTTCTTATCGTACACCTCTGTAAAGGTGATCTTCTCGTAACGTACGGCAGCCGGGTCTTTCTCCGGATCGGCGGTATAGATCCCATCCACGCGGGTACCTTTCAGCACCACATCCGCTTCGATCTCGATAGCTCTTAACGAAGCAGCCGTATCCGTCGTGAAATAAGGGTTTCCTGTTCCGGCACCGAAAATAACCACACGGCCTTTTTCTAGGTGACGTACAGCTCTTCTGCGGATAAACGGCTCGCAAATCTGCTCCATTTTGATGGCTGATAACAAGCGGGTCTTAATCCCTACTTTTTCCAGCGCATCCTGCAGGGCCATGCTGTTGATAACCGTAGCCAGCATACCCATGTAGTCGGCCTGTACACGGTCCATGCCGCCTTTCTCTGCATCCAGGCCGCGGTGAATGTTCCCGCCACCAATTACAATGGCTACTTCTACACCACTCTCCGCCACTTCTTTAATATCAAGAGCATACTGGTTCACCATTTCGGTATCGATACCGTATTGCTTTTTGCCCATCAGGGATTCGCCGCTTAACTTGAGGAGGATTCTTTTATATTTCATGGAACAGGGAGGAAAATGAAACTTCGCAAAGTTAATTATTTCGCAAAGGGTTCAAACGTATGGACAAAAAAAATCCCGCCGTTCTGGCGGGATCAGTTATTTTAACGATTAAGCACCTAAGGCTACCCGTTTAAACGCGGTAACTGTCAGACCCTTTTCGATATCATTCAGCATTTGAGCAACTGTTTTAGAGCTGTCTTTTACGAACTCCTGGTTAAGCAGGGTAGAGTCTTTGTAGAATTTGTTCAGCTTACCCTGAGCGATCTTTTCTACCATATCTTCTGCCTTGCCTTCCGCACGGATCTGGTCTTTAGCGATCTCCAGCTCACGTTCGATGATCGTTGAATCCACACCGTCCTTATCAACGGCTACCGGGTTCATCGCAGCGATCTGCATAGCCACATCCTTACCCGCTTCGTCTGCCTTACCGGCAGCATCAGAAGTTAAGGCAACCAATACACCCAGCTTGTAACCGGCATGGATATAAGGAACTACTTTCTCGCCTGTAAGTGTTTCATATTTAGATACGCCGATCTTCTCGCCGATCTTACCTGTCTGATCGATGATCGCATCAGATAAAGCGACACCGTTCAGGCTTAATGCCAGCAGGTCTTCTTTGCTTGCCGGAGTGTTTGCGATAGCCAGGTCAGCGATCGCGTTACCGAAAGCAACGAAGTCAGCGTTCTTAGCTACGAAATCCGTTTCGCAGTTCAATTCAATAATGATTCCTTTTTTACCATCGGCGGTTGTTTTTGCAATTACCACACCTTCCGCAGCATCACGATCCTGGCGGCTTGCCGCTACTTTCGCGCCTTTCTTTCTAAGGTAATCGATCGCTGCTTCGAAATCGCCGTTAGACTCTGTCAATGCTTTTTTGCAATCCATCATTCCTGCGCCGGTTTGTAATCTCAGCTTGTTTACATCTGCCGCGCTAATTGTTACTGTAGACATATTTTTCTTTTCTTTCTTTAAAACTGATTAAAAAATTAAAGGTTAAAAAGCTATAAGTTAAAGGTCAGTATAATCAGAAACCCTCAAGCCTTATAACCTTTTAACCTCTAAAAAATTATTCTGCTGATTTCTCAGCTTCTGCTTCTGGTTTTACCGCTGTTGTTGTTTTTCTGCGGGGAGCTTTTTTCTCTTCAGCACCTTCATTTTCAGCGTTTGCTTTTGCAGCTGCGCCTTCTTTTTCAGCTTCTTCTTCACGCTCTCTCTTACGCTCATCCAAACCTTCCTGGATCGCCTGGGTAATGATACCGGTGATCAGGGCAATTGATTTGGTAGCATCATCATTCGCAGGGATAGAGAAATCGATGTTGGTCGGGTCAGAGTTGGTATCCACCATTGCAAAGGTCGGGATGTTCAACTTGATCGCCTCAGTAACCGCGATGTGCTCTTTCTTTACGTCGATCAGGAATAACGCAGCAGGAAGACGGTTCAGGTCGGCAATACCGCCCAGTACCCTTTCCAGCTTGATACGCTCACGGGAGATCATCAGTTTTTCTTTCTTAGATAAGATATCGTAAGTACCGTCTTTGGTTAACTTATCGATATTGGTCATCTTTTTAATTGATTTTCTTACCGTCGCGAAGTTGGTTAACATACCACCCAACCATCTTTCGGTGATGTACGGCATGTTTACGGTCTTTGCATATTCTGCAACGATGTCTTTAGCCTGTTTCTTGGTCGCTACGAACAGAACCTTACGTCCTGACTTTACGATCTGCTTGATCGCAGAAGCAGCTTCTTCGATTTTTACTAAAGTTTTATTTAAGTCGATAATGTGAATGCCATTACGCTCCATGAAAATATACGGAGCCATTTTTGGATTCCATTTTCTTGTCAAGTGTCCAAAGTGAACACCTGCATCCAATAAGTCTTGATATGTTGTTCTAGCCATTGTTTGATCCTCCAAAAATTAACGTTTACTAAACTGAAATTTCCTTCTCGCTTTTCTGCGACCTGGTTTCTTACGCTCCACCATACGGCTGTCGCGTGTCATCAGGCTCTTAATCTTCAAGACTGCTCTCTTTTCAGGATCCAGTTCAACAATCGCTTTGGCAATCGCTAAACGAACAGCTGACGCTTGTCCGGTGATACCACCACCATCAACAGTTACAGTTACATCGAACTTCTCAAGCTGGTCTGCAACCAGTAATGATTGTGTAACGACATATTGTAATGGTAATGTAGGAAAGTATTCTTTATAGTCTTTTCCGTTAACGGTGATCGTACCGTTTCCGTCTTTCAGGTAAATACGGGCAACAGCCGTTTTTCTTCTTCCTGAGGTATTGGTTACTGTAGTCATCTCTCTGATTATAATTTAATGGTTTTAGGAGTTTGTGCCGCGTGAGGATGTTCCCCGCCTGCATACACATGTAAATTTTTGAAAATCTTGTTTCCTAACTTGTTTTTAGGAAGCATACCTCTCACCGCTTTCTCAACTACGCGAGTAGGGTGTTTTTCCATTAACTCTTTTGGAGAGATAAATTTCTGACCACCTGGATAGCCTGTATAGGAAACGTATTCTTTTTCTTCGAATTTCTTTCCTGTAAGTCTAACCTTGTCTGCGTTAATAACAATGACGTTATCTCCGCAGTCTACGTGAGGGGTGAACGAAGGCTTGTGTTTTCCTCTCAGGATCATCGCGATCTTGGAAGACAAGCGCCCCAGAATCTCTGCATTGGCGTCGATTACGACCCATTGCTTCTCAACAGTTTTATTGTTGGCAGAGACAGTTTTGTAACTTAACGTATTCATGCGCTAATAAATAATAATTAATTGATTTTTAAATATTTACTCTGATTCCCGACACAATTCGGGACGGCAAAGATAGCAGTAATAATTTAACTATCAAGGCTTTTATACAAAAAGAACCGGGAAACAGCCTCTCCGGCACATTTGGATAAGCTAAATTTTTCATACATTAACCCCGTTATGAGAGTGCTGATTATTGAAGACGAGCCGAAAGTAGCCCTTTTTATAGAAAAGGGGCTGAATGAGAACGGGTATATCACCGATATTGCCTACGACGGGGTGATGGGGAAGAAGCTTGTGGAGCAGAACATATACAATGCCATTATACTCGATGTAAACCTGCCCCTGATCAACGGGTATGAGCTCTGTGCCCATATCCGCACCTTTAACAAGCAGATCCCTATTATCATGCTCACGGCGTTCAGCTCGCTCGACAATAAGCTCGATGGGTTTAACTCCGGGGCAGATGATTACCTGATCAAACCCTTTGAATTCAGGGAGCTGCTGGCGAGGGTAAAAGCCCTGATGAACCGCTCTTCGAACCAGGGCCAGGTTGGAAATACCCTTAAAGTAGACGATCTTGAAATGAACCTCGATACCAAATCGGTAACCCGTGGTGGAAGAAAGATCGAATTAACGGCCAAGGAGTTTGCCCTGCTGCTGTTCTTTATCCGCAGCAAAGGGCGGATGATCACCCGTTCGGAGATCGCGGAGAAGGTCTGGGACATTAATTTCAACACCGGGACCAATATCGTGGATGTATATGTGAACTTCCTGCGGAAGAAAATAGACAAGGATTTCCCTAAAAAGCTCATTCATACCCAGATCGGGATGGGTTATATCCTCCGGGATGATATAGACTAACGATTTTTAACAAGACGCATGAATATAAAGACCAGGTTGGCTGTCAGGTTTACAGGAATTGTAGCCGTTATTCTGACCGTATTTTCCTTTTCCCTGTTTTACTTTTCGGCCAATTACCGCCAGGACCAGTTCTATTCGCGGCTGGAAGACCGGGCCCACAGCACAGCCAGGCTGTTGTTTGCGCTTAAAAAAGAGAATATCGACCTTTTCAAGATCGGCAAGAGCAGCGACATTTACCCCGACCGCGACATTTTCGTTTATGACGAGAGCGGGCGGATCATCTCTACAAACGACAAATCATCGCCGGTTGAGCAATATGTTTTTGAGAAGCTGAAGAAAGAAGGGGAGATCCGGTTTAAGAACGGGGACAAAGAGGGGGTTGGCTTTCGCTTCAAATCGGATGACAAGAATTACTATTATATCGTATCCGCATACGATACCTACGGCCTCAAAAAGCTTTATTTCCTGAAGTTCTCGCTGATTGTAGGGTGGCTTTTCAGCATTATTATCACTGCTATTGCCAGCTGGTTCTATGCGGATAACTCCTTAAAGCCCATTTCGAAGGTTATTGAACAGGTAAAGAACATCAGCGCCAAGAACCTGGGAATGAGGGTAGATACCGGTAACGGAACCGATGAGATCGCCAGGCTTTCCATTAAATTCAACATGATGCTCGACCGGCTGGAATCGGCCTTTAAGATGCAGCAGAGCTTTGTTTCCAATGCCTCCCACGAATTAAGAACACCCCTTACGGCCATTACCGGGCAGATCGATGTCGCGCTGATGCACGACCGGAACAGCGATGAATACCGGGAGATCCTTTCTTCGGTGCTTGAAGACATTAAGAACCTGAACCAGCTTACTCACGGATTGCTGGACCTTGCGCAGGTGAGCGTGGATGAGTCGGTGATCCGGATGGACAGCCTGCTCCGCATCGACGACCTGATTATGCAGATCCGTGAAGACATGATCGCTGTCAAGAAGGATTTCTATATCAGCCTGTTCTTTGAAGATTCGCCCGAAGACGAAAATATTCTCTCCGTTAAAGGTAATGAGAACCTCCTACGGATCGCGATCAGCAACCTGATGAGCAATGCCTATAACTTCTCTAAAGATGGCCACAAGGAGCTGATGATCAGCTTCCGGTTTAAGCGCGACCAGATCATCGTGGTGTTCAAAGACAAGGGGATCGGCATCAGCCAGGACGACCTGAACCGCATTACCGAGCCTTTTTACCGGGCTTCCAACGCGATCAATATCAAGGGTCATGGCATCGGGCTTTCGCTCAGCGACCGCATTATGCGCCTGCACCAGGGCGAAATGCTTATCGCATCCAAGCTTAACTACGGCACCTCGGTTACCCTTAAATTTCCTGTTAATAAATTTTAATCCCTTTTTAATCCCCTTTTTAACCCCTTTTAATAGTGTTGATATTTATTTGGAGCATAGAAAAACCCTATGTTCTCAGATTACATCAAGCAAAAACAAATCGACACC
>CALNCF010000360.1 GCA_937875035.1 uncultured Sphingobacteriaceae bacterium
GCTCCGAAGAATACATCCTTCCAGCGGATCTTCGCGTCGGGCAGCACTTTGAAGATCACGGCAAAGATGAGCATGCTGATCCCGAGGGTGAGCACCAAATTGATCACATAGAAAACAACCACCGTAACATCGGGAAAGGATGCCTGGAGGCGTGCGCCGATCCCTTCGATGATGGCTGTAATCGACAGGGAAACCAGGAGTAAGAACCCGAGGCTGACGATCACCGAAAAAGAGAGGAAACGGTTTTGCAGCATCTTAAGCCAGCCACGTTTAGGCTTGGGCTTTAATCCCCAGATGCTGTTGATGGAATCCTGGATCTCCGCGAATACCGTGGTCGCCCCGATGAGCAGGGTGATCCCCCCGATAATAACAGCTACCGTACTTTTGTCTCCGATGGATGCATTCCGGATCATATCCTGGAGCTGCGCGGCAGTATCCTGCCCGACAAACCCCTGCAATACCGAATACACCTTTCCTTCTACGGCTTCCCGTTCGAGGAACAACCCGCAGAGGGAGATGATCACTACCAGCAGGGGCCCCATGGAAAAGACCGTGTAATAGGCTAAGGAGCCGCTAAGCTTGGTAACCTTGTCGTCGGTAAAGCCCCGGAAAGTCTCTTTCAACAATCCCCATATTCCTTTTAAAGACAGTTTGCTGCGCATGATATTCATTTTAAAGCCATCTGTTTAAAAATTCATGCCAGCAGGCGCTACCGTGCCGCAGCCAGCTCCTTCAACCGGGCTGCGTTGCTGTACCCCGCCTCGAACATGGTGTTGTTAAAATAGATGAAGGAACGGATGTCGCCGGGGATATGATCCGCAAGCGTTTGCAATACCTTCTCGCTGTAAGAAGATCTGAACAGCTCGGGTACCCCGTGCATCCTTTTATAATAAACAGGACCGGTAATGATCTCCTCTTCGGGAAGCCCGGGATAGCTCACGCTGCAAAAGCTCAGGGCATGTTCGCGAAGCGCCCGGTACACCTTCTCATCCCACCAGGATATGTGCCTGAACTCGATCACCTGCGGCGTGTCACGACGGGTGTTCGAGAGGATATCATCCATGCGCTCGGCCGTGTAGGCATAGGAAGGCGGCAGCTGGTACAGGATGCAGGACAGCTTCTCTCCCAGCCCTTCCCTTACAATGTCGTTAAAGTCGTTCAGCTTCTCCTGCACGTTCCGCATGCGCAAGGTATGCGTGATCACCTTATTGGCTTTTACGCTGAACCGGAAATCTTCAGGGGTCTGATCTGCCATCTTCCGGAGATTAGCCGCTACCGGGAAACGGTAAAATGTATTGTTCAGCTCGAGGGTATTGAACCGGGTGCTGTAATACCGCAGCCAGCCGGAAGCCGGGAGCCTCTCCGGGTAGAACCGGTTCTTCCAGTATGAATAGCTGAACCCGGAGGTTCCAATGTACACCTTCTCCATCTGTATGACCTGGTTTTATGGGTTCATTGCCTCTGCCAGCATATGCAGCACTTCATTCACATACCAGCGCTGTATGCTGAAGGGTTCTTCGCCAACCGGCACGATCCTGCCGCTGCGCAGCGCTTCCCCACGGTGAGCAATAGCATAGAACGCGTACAACTGTTGTGCAGATTCGGGTACAGGAGCTGCAAAGCCCGTGATGCTGATCCCCCAATCGCTGCGGAACAGGGTGCATACCCGCGTGGCCATCTGTACGGCTACCTTTTCCGATACACAATTGCAGGCGAAAGCATGCGTAGGCTCTACCCGCAGGTGATGGTATTTCTGACCAAGATTATAGGTCGTGATCCCTCCCTGGAATAATTGCATCGCATCCGAAACCGTGGAGAACGCGAGCTGCATAAACCCGGCGGTGACGCTCTCGGCCACCGCGATCGTTTCTTCCTGCTGAAGTAAATATGCCCTGATCTTATGTAAGGCTTCCTGTTGAAAAGGATGATCCATCGTGCTTCGTTAAAAAGAAAAGGCAGCGCCTGAGCGCTACCTTTTTCAGCCAGGGGTTCTGAATTATTCGTCTTCCCCGGATGCTTCGTAATTGATATCGTTCTCAGCAATACCGGTCAGCGTTTCATCTGCTTCTTTCTCTTCCTCCAGGGTCTGACCCAGGAGATCGGCCACCTTGCCTAAGCTAAGCGTCTTGGCAAGCTGTGTAAGTCCGCCGTAAGTAGCGATCTCGTAATGCTCTACCTTTTGCGCGGCGAGTATGATGCCGACATCACGGGTCGCGGTTCCGCTTTCGGTGTCTTCTACAATGCTGTCGGCTTCCTTCGTCAATCCGTCCATGGCATCGCATTTCTTAGCCTGCGCCTTTTCACCCAGGAGCTCGAACACCTTTTCGAGGCGTGACACATGGGTCTTCGTTACCTCGAGATGGTCTGCAATAGCCGCTGCCAGCTCAGAAGAGGTAGCTGCTTTCTTCATTTTAGGAAGCGCTTTCACCAGGTGCTTCTCCGCCCAGTAAATGTCTTTCAGCTCATCTACAAAAAAGGTATGCAATGCCGGTTTCTTTGCATTGGATTTACCTGGTTTTGAAACAGGCTTCTTCCCGGAAGCAGCCTTTGGTGTCGCTTTTTTAGCGGTTGATGTTGTTGCCATAGGTTTGTTTTTCTACAGTAGAAAAAAAACTATGCCAGCGGGTTATTGTATACCTGTGATGCAGATCGTACAGATACAGGCATTCAGAAGGATACATAATTACCCATTTCAGGGGGCAGTGTATTTATTGTAGAGCTATCACTACAGTTACGCGGGTATGGCATCATGAAGACAGCGTTTTCAGGAGATCGCAAAATGACTATCTTTATTCGGAACGAATGAGCAGCTCATGCGGAGCTCTCTTTCGTTTCCATACGTTTTTACCTTTTAACGGATCATCACATGAAAACAAACGTATTACTGATCGGCTGTGTAAGCTTATTACTGGGCGTTGCTGCCTGCAAGACCAGGAGCGCTAACGAGGCACAGCAGGCCGGAACCTCATCCGCAGCCACAAAAACCGCAGAGGGCGCGGACAACAGCAAGACCTCTTTAGATTGGGCCGGCATGTATACCGGCAGCCTGCCCTGCCTCGATTGCGAGGGTATCGAAACCAGTGTGCTGCTGAAGAAAGATTCCACCTTTGAGCTGAATACAAAATACCGGGGGAAGCCGGGTATCCTCTTCGCTTCCAAGGGAAGCTTCAGCTGGGATGAAGACGGCGGCAGGATCACCCTGAAAGACACCCGTGGCAGCAAGCTGCCCGTGTACCAGGTTGGCGAGAACACCCTCACCCAGGTAGACATGAACGGCAAGCCGCTTTCAGGCAATAACGCGCAGCGCTATGTATTGACTAAGGTAGAGGCCGGCATTACCGGGAAATACTGGAAGCTGACGGAGCTGAACGGAAAGAAGATAGGCGCCGATGGCAAGGTGAGCAAGGAGATCCACATGACCCTGAAACCCATACAGCAAAGCGTAACCGGAAACGCTGCCTGCAACTCGTTCTTCGGGAGCTATGAGCTGAAAGAAGGGAACCGCATTCATTTTTCGGGGATCGCTTCCACGAAGATGGCTTGCCCGAACCTCGAGACAGAGACGGAATTCCTCAACATGCTGGGGATCGCCGACAACTATAGCATCCTTGAAGACACTCTGATACTGAATAAAGCAAAGATGGCTCCGCTTGCACGGTTTGAAGTGGTTTATCTCCGGTAATTCCCCATGAGAAAACTACTGTTTCCTGCTGAAGGCCCCCGTACCCTTTGCGTAATGCAGTCCGGCAACCTGTATGCCGGCTGAGAAATAACGATAACTAAAAAACAATGGAAAACTACCAGGACCTGAAGCTGGCCGTGCTGATCGATGCCGACAATGTACCCTACGCGAATGTGAAAGAGATGTTCGAGGAGATCGCTAAGTATGGCACGCCTACCTTCAAAAGAATATATGCCGACTGGACCAAGCCTACCGTTTCGGGTTGGAAGAATGTGCTGCTTGAGAACGCCATTACGCCGATCCAGCAGTACAGCTACTCAACCGGGAAGAACGCAACCGACAGCGCCCTGATCATCGACGCTATGGATATTCTGTATACGGGTAAGGTAGACGGATTCTGCATCGTTTCCAGCGACAGCGACTTTACACGGCTGGCCACCAGGCTGCGCGAAGCAGGCATGAAGGTGATCGGCATCGGTGAGAAGAAAACCCTGGCTCCCTTTATTACGGCCTGCGACAAGTTCATCTATATCGAGATCTTAAAAGATACTAACACAGCTCCTACCGATACAAAGAAAACCTCTAAACAGGTAAGCAAGCCTTCAGAGCCCCTGAGCAAGATTGAGCCGCAGATCATCAAGCTGTTCAGCGACAGCATTACAGCGCTGGCCGACGAAGACGGCTGGGCATTCCTGGGAGAGCTGGGCAGCCTGATGCTGAAGAAGAAGCCCGACTTCGACCCCCGGAACTATGGCTTTGCCAAAATGCTTCCCCTTATCCGGAGCATCAACAAATTCGAGATCGACGAACGGGAAACAGGAAAGAAAAATGTAAAGCACATTTATATCCGTAAGAAACAATAAGGATATTATACCTGCAGGTTAAAGGCTTCGGACAGGAGTTGCAGGGATCGCAGGCGTGAGGCGTGCTCTGCCGTAATGCACTGGATCATGAGCTCGTCGGTATCAAAAGCGGCAGCGATCTTTTCGAGCTCTGGCTTCAATGTTGCCGGAGTACCGATCATATACCTCGGGAACACGCGCGCATCTCCCAGGCGCTCGGCTTCCGGCAATCCGCCTAAGATCCGGACGGCGTCCTCTTCACTCTCTACCGGGCTTTTCAGGTCTCCCTGCATCATGCGTTGCATCATCAGCTGCATGGGCGCCGCCATGCGGGCCGCCGCTTCTTCCGTTTCCGCACAATACACACTTAAAGAAAGAATGAGCTTTGGTTCGCGAGCACCGGTTTCCTGTACAGAGGGCCTGAACTGCTGCCGGTAACGCCGGGTAATGGCATAGGCCTGGGCCGGGTTAATGAAGCCGGCAAAGGCATATTGCAAGCCCATTTCGGCCGCTGCCGATGCACTCCAGGGGCTTGAGCCCAGGAGCCAGAAGGATGGCGCCGGATGATCCTTGTGTACCCTGACCTGGTGAAAGGGATGACCTTTATCAAAATCGTCGTTCAGCCAGGCATGAAGCTCCGCCAGCTGTTCGGCAGAATCGTCAGATGTCTGTCGGTACGAACGGTTACGCTGAAGGGCCAGGTCTGAAACCGGCCCGGTGGTGGCCCGCCCGATCCCCATATCGATCCTGCCCGGGAACATCTCTTCCAGGGTATTGAATACCTCGGCCACTTTAAAGGGACTGTAATGATTTAATAAGACGGAGCCTGAGCCTACCCTGATCCTGGTGGTACCTGCCGCTACAAGCGGGATGAGCACTTCGGGCGCACGCCCTGCGAAGCTGGCGGTATTATGATGCTCGGCCAACCAGATCCTCGAATACCCCCATTGCTCAGCATGTTGCGCAGTATCGACCGTATTGCGGATCGCCTGGTTCCTGTTGCCATTCCTTGGAATGGGTGAGAGATCGATAAGGGATAATTTCATAACCGTCCGGGAATTTTTTTAGACGTATGCAACCACGCATACCCGCAGGTAACACCTGCCGGCCCCGTTTGGTTTTAGGATGGTCTGAACGAAATGTTATTTGATGACCCGCTCGATATAAGCGCCGTCTTCCGTACCGATCTTCAGGATGTCGCCCATCTCCACGAACAGGGGAACCTGTACATTGATATCGCCTTCTACCTGGGCGATCTTGAACAGCTTACCCTTCACTCCCGCTTCGGCATATACGACCGGGAGCTCTACGTGCTTGGGAAGATCACCGGATAATGGCTTCTCCGTATCATCGAAGCGGATGGTGAGGATCATGCCTTCCTGAAGGAAACGGATGCTGTCTCCGAAAATAGTTTTCGGAACCGGGATCTGGTCGTAGGTTTCCTGGTTCATGCAGATCAGCGCGTCGTTCTCCGTATAGAGGTATTGCATGTCCAGCTCATCCACACGGATCAGGTCTACCTTTTCTCCCGAACGGAAACGGACCTCGCTCTGCTTGCCGGTTTCTACGTTCCTGCATTTCAGCGAATAGATCGCATTCCCTTTCCCCGGGGTAATATGATCGTACTCGATCACCTTCAGTAATTCATTATTATGCCTGATAAAGCAGCCTCTGCTGATCTCTGATGTAGTTGCCATCGTGATTTTTGGTTGATTAAGCGGCAGGGCTGATGTCCTTGCCTGGTAAAATAACAGGGTTCGGTTCTTCCGGCCCCAGGGATATGCGTAAACAAAAAATGCCATCCATAACGGGACAGCATTTATATGATGCGGAGAGAGAGGGATTCGAACCCCCGGACCTGTAACAGTCAACGGTTTTCAAGACCGCCGCAATCGACCACTCTGCCATCTCTCCGGGGGCAAAAGTACAAAAAGGGTGCTTCCTGCCAAATATTTTTTCACATTTCTTTAACATTGATTCTAATCCGCTGGAAATTAGGAATGTTCACCCCAACTGAGCCCTGCCCCGACAACGGCTGTATATACCAGCGTGTTTACGGGCTGCTTTTTCAGGATGTTAAAACAAGGAGAATATAAGCCGGAATTTGTACTTTAATACCCGCATAGCGTAGCTTCGCGATACGAATGATGAATACAGGAAATCAACCGGCATTGCTCGACAGGTCTGCCATCTATAAATTCATTATCCTGATACTGATCGGGGCGCTCGGCTTTTATGTCGGACGCCGGGAAATAGGCAATGATCTCCTGAACCAGTATGTGCTGCTGTTCTATTGTACCGGCAAGACGGTGTACTTTATGAAGATCTTCTTCGACCGGATCCGGCAGACTGCGCACAAGGACCTGCTGCATACGGATATACTTCCTTTTATCGGCTATAATGCCCTGCTCATCGTGATCTCTTTCGGGATCGACTACCTGTGCCTGTACGAGATCAATAACAGCTCGTTCAGTGGTATTACCACACGCGAGCATCTCTTCCCGCACCTGATCGCGTTCTTCTATTTCAGCGTATCCGTTTTTTCCACGGCAGGGCTTGGCGACATCATCCCCCGGAACACCACCGCGCAAATACTTGTATCCAGCCAGATGATGCTGTCCTGGTTCTTGACCATTCTCGTGATCGCTAATTTTACCGGTATCAGGGATGCCTTCAAACAGAAAACACATAAACCTTAATTCATAACACTTCAAATATCAACGAACATGGCCGAGGAGAAATGTTTTATCACAGGAGAAACACATCATTCGAACGAGCTGGTAAAAGGCGGTACGATCCGTAAGAACCTGGCAGATTTCATCCGGGAAGAGCACCCGGACTTCAACGACCATGCGCATATCAGCCAGCGGGCCTTGCAGGAATACAGACGTAAATACCTGGAAACCATTATTCAGAAAGAAATCTATGAAGCCGACAAGGTAGAGCGTGAAGTGGTCAGCGCCATCAGCAGGCAGGAGGCTGAAACCGATCCTGCCCTGAAAGATGATGACCCGGTCGCATTCGGACAACGCATGGCCGACAAGGTAGCCTCGTTTGGCGGAAGCTGGACCTTTATCATCTCTTTCGCCGTCGTGTTGTTCATATGGATCGGACTGAACACAGTGCTGTTACTGAACAAGGGCTTCGATCCGTACCCTTATATCCTGCTCAACCTGATCCTCTCCTGTATCGCATCCTTACAGGCCCCGGTGATCATGATGAGCCAGAACCGCCAGGAAACCAAGGACCGTCAGCGCAGTGAATATGATTACAAGGTGAACCTGAAAGCCGAGCTGGAGATCCGCCTGCTTCATGAAAAGCTGGACCACCTCATGATCATCCAGATGCAGAAGATCATGGAGTTCCAGCAGATGCAGATGGATTATATGGAAGAGCTCGCGGAAAAGCAAAAGAGCAACCCCTCTTCATAACCCTTATTCCACCAGGGTAGCGGACGCACGGGAAAGCCTGGGCGCGAAGGGCCGGAAGATCAGCCCGAGCGTGGCGTATTCCTTGTCCTGCCTGAAATCAGGGTCGGTTACATTGAAGCTCGTCCCTACCTGGAATTGCAGCTTCAGGAAGTCGGTACCGGTACGCAAAGTAATAGCCGGTTCGACCAGGAAATGATTCCGGTTGGTACGCAGGTAATTGACCTGGTCGGTGCTGTCGTAGACCATGCTTCCTGATACGCCTGAATAGTTCATCCCGGCAAGGCGTGCAGAAACGGCGCCTTCAAAATATTTCGTACGATAACCCAGGGCCGGCTGTACTCCGTAACGAAAGATATTCGCGTCGATGGTTCCGGTGGTATTGGGATGATTATCGCGCGTAGACGGAAAGGAATTCTGCACATGTCCGTAACCCGTAAGCCCGTACAGTTCCCATATCATATTATTCCCCAAGGAGTGGAAATAACCTACACCACCTTCGAAGAACTGTCCGCTTCCACCGTCGCCATTATCCGCTTTACGGGGAAAATAGAACCCATTATTCAGCATCACCCCCACATGCTCATCTACCGCATAGGCGGCCTGCACTTCCAGCCGGTCGTCGTTCCCGGCCACATTCACGGAAAGGTCCTTATTGCCGCTTAAAAGGGGTACGTTCTGTGTGTTTGCTGAATAATAGATGGGGCTGCATGCGCTTAAGCACATAAGCGAAATACAGCAGATGAGGAGCGTTTTCATAAGCGTTTCGTTTATACCCGGGGAAATAAAACCATGCCAGCGCCCACTTCTGCATCGCTTGCCTGAGCCGGGCAGTCTTCGCCGGGGCTGGCACCGTTTTTTTATCCGCAGGATAGCAACCAATACCAATGTCTTATGAACGATTACAAAATATGTATCGACGCCTGTCTTGAATGTGCCAGGGCATGCGAAATGTGCGCTCATATGTGTCTTGAAGAAGAAGATGTGCAGCGGATGAAAAGGTGTATACTGCTCGATCACGAATGTTCCGCTATTTGTTTTTCGGCGGCTAAAGTGATGGCGATGTCGGGCGAATCGGCAAAGAAATTCTGCCTCGTATGCGCCGAGATCTGCCGCCTGTGCGCGGAGGAATGCAGTGTTCACCAGTCGCTGCATTGCCAGCAATGCGCGGAAGCCTGCATGCGTTGCGCTGCTGAATGCCGGAAAGTAGCTGCTTAATCCATACCATTATGACCAATCCATCATCTGTTAAACATCCTGAGCTGTCGGGCATCATCTCCGCTGAAATGCACAAGGATAAACGCCTTGATGATTTCTGCATACAGCACATCCCGGGGTATAACCCCGACCGGATGGAAGCGATCGCCGTACGGCTCTATGCAGGCAGGGAGAATTATATCACTGTATTCGCGCTCGACAAGAATGTACAGGAGAACAGCGCCGCCGCGGCCGATCAGCTGCCGGTACTGAAATTCAGGATCAACCAGGTTTCACCGGAAATGCTCTTCTCCTTTTTCGCGGAGTACAACTTTACGCTCAGCACCGGGAATTACGACCTGGAAGATATGGTAGTGATCGCGACCGGCCATGACCCACACATCCTCTAAAAACAGAACGCCATGAAAAAGACCGACACGCCGAAAGGCAAGGAAACCCAGATCCCTGAAAAGCAAAACCAGGACGATCCGAACAAGCTGCAAAAGCCAAACGGAAGAAAGGAAAAATATGTTCCGGAACCAAAGACGAGTCACCCGGATGAGGATAACC
>CALNCF010000361.1 GCA_937875035.1 uncultured Sphingobacteriaceae bacterium
AGTGAAAAGAACGGTCGCGACCCTTGGTAAAGCCCGACATCTTTCCCTGGAACTGCGCAAGCAGCCGGGCAAGGGGCACTTCACGCGAGGTGAAGACACCCAGGTTACGGTGCATCGGCAGGATGTATTCGTCTTTGTGCATCGCCATGGTGGTACCCACGCTGATGGCTTCCTGGCCTATGCCGGAGAACCATTTTCCGATCTTTCCCTGGCGCAGGAGGATCAGCATCTTTTCCTCGATCATGCGGGGTTTCAGGATATTCCTGTACAATGAAATCAGGGTTTCATCACTGTATCTCTTTCGGTCGAACTTCATAAAGTGCTTTTCATTCGGGGGGCTAATTTCGTAAAAAAAGCGGGAGTACGTACGGAAATCGCAATATTAAAAAATGCTACGGGTGAGGCCTTTGTTTGAAGCACAAAACACCAATCCCGGCATATATTCCATTACTTATTGCTGTCTGTATGCTGTTTCTCTTTCCAGAGCTCGTTGAACGACTTGGGTTGTATGGTGGGAAGCTCGCGTTTTTTCGACCATGATTTCTTAAAAAGAAAACGAAGGAAGAAATTTTTGGTGCGGCCGCTGAACATATTCATCATCTTCCGTTTCAGCATCCCTTTCTTCCAAAGCTTCCAGCCGAACGATTCGGAGCCGGATACCAGGTTTTCTTTCACCGCATCGCGGCGGTTATACAGGAGGATCTTATGAATGTCGATATGCACGGGGCAAACCTCGGTACAGTTGCCGCAGAGGCTCGAGGCATAGCTCAGGTGCCTGAACTGCTGCATGCCTTGGAGGTGTGGAGTGATGATGCTCCCGATCGGTCCGGAATACGTAGTATCGTAGGTATGTCCGCCGATGTTCTTGTACACCGGGCAGGCATTGAGACAGGCTCCGCAACGGATGCAGTACAATCCTTGCCGCTGATCTTTTTCCGCCAGTAATTTCGTGCGCCCGTTATCCAGCAGGATCACATACATTTCTTCCGGGCCATCCGTTTCGCCCGGCTGCCGCGGACCGCTGAAAATAGTGTTATAGACCGTAATATTCTGCCCGGTTCCGTGCGAGCCCAGCAAGGGCCACGTGCCCATCGACAGGTCGAGGTCGTTCACCGAGGGGATCATCTTCTCGATGCCCACGATGGCGATATGCACCTTTGGGAAAGCGGTGCACAAACGCGCGTTGCCTTCGTTCTCAGTAAGAGCGATGCTTCCGGTATCGGCAATGAGGAAGTTCGCCCCGGTGATCCCGACATCCGCAGTTACGTATTTTTCGCGCAGGAGCTCCCGCGCCTTGTGGGTGAGCTCGGTAGGGGTAGCATCCGGCGGTGTGCCGAATTTCTCATGGAATAACCGGGCTACATCTTCCTTGGAAAGATGCATGGCCGGGGTTACGATGTGATAGGGTTTCTGACCGAGCAGCTGAACGATGTATTCGCCCAGGTCGGTTTCGAGCGATTCGATGCCTTCATGCTGAAGCACTTCATTCAGCTCCAGCTCTTCGCACACCATCGATTTTGATTTCACCACATGGCGGGCCTTCACTTTTTTCAGGATGTTGAGGATCTCCCGGTTGGCTTCATCCTTTGTATTCGCCCAGATCACCTTTCCGCCTTTCTTCGTGAAATTACTTTCGAACTCCAGCAGGTATTTATCCAGGTTCTCCATCACGCGCCACTTAATGGTGTGGGCTTTCTTGCGTGCAAACTCCAGGTTGTTGTACTGTTTCCGCCCTTTCTCCACGGCCTGTTCATACCGCGACATGTTGAAATTGATCTTCCGCCGTAATTCGGTATCAAAGGCTTTTTCTTCAGAAACTTCCAGAAATTTTTCGGAGAGTGTGCTCATCTGCTCCAAAATAAACAAAAAAGGAGCAAACACCGAAACGTTTGCTCCTTCTGTGCCCGGTTAAGCGGGTTATTTCTTTTTGGCCGGTGCCGGGTTATCCGCTACGATCCGTTCGGCGCGGTTCGCGATCTCCCATGCGGTATGGAATACGAGCTGGGTACGCTTTTGCAGGATATCGTAATTGATCTTCGACACCTCGTCGGTTTCCATGTGATAATCTTCATGGGTTCCGTTAAAATAGAAGATGATCGGGATGTTGTTCTTCGCGAAATTGTAATGATCGCTGCGGTAATAGAACTGGTTCGGATCTTTCGGATCGTTATACGTATAATCCAGGTTGAGCTGGGTATAGGTCTTGTTCATATTCTCGCTCACCTGGTGCAGCTTCTTGCTGAGCCTGTCGGAACCGATGAGGTACACATAGTTCGGGTGCTCCTCATGAGCCTTGTCTACCCGGCCGATCATGTCGATGTTCAGGTCGACCACCGTATTCTCCAATGGAAATACCGGGTGGGTGGTGTAATAGTCAGAGCCTAATAAGCCCTTCTCTTCTCCCGAAACCGTTAAGAACAGGATGCTTCTTCTCGGGCCATCGCCCTTTTTCTTTGCCAGCGAAAAGGCTTCGGCTATTTCCATCACCGCTACGGTTCCCGAGCCATTGTCGTCTGCACCATTGAATACCTTACCATCCTTTACACCGAGGTGATCGTAGTGTGCGGATACCACTACCACCTCATCTTTCAGATCCGTACCTTCCAGGTATCCCAATACATTTTCCGTGCTGGTATTTGTCATCAGGTACTGGATGTTGACCTTCATCGTGCTGGAAAGAAGCAGGGGCTTGGTCGCGAAATTCGTGTTCATGCGCTTCGTTACCTTGGCCAGCGTTTTACGGTTCGGGCGCAGCAATTCGTTGGCGATGTTCTCGCTGATATAGATCACCGGAGTCTGGCTTTGAGCAGCTTCCAGGTCTTTGCGAAGATTCAGTCCCGAACGTGTGGCCATTTTGCCGTATGGGTTGCCGTTACGTGCGAAATCGGGGTCGATGCAGATGATGGCTGCGGCGCCCATGTCGCGCAACAGGTTTATTTTCTTTTTGTGATTCTTGGACCAGTCAGAACGCCCGGCGGATTTGCTCAGGAAATAAATACCCTTCTTGCTTACCGGCTCTCC
>CALNCF010000362.1 GCA_937875035.1 uncultured Sphingobacteriaceae bacterium
CCGCAACCTGTCGCCGGTCTTCCTGGACACTTATACATTCTATGATGATGATGGCCGGGTGGCGCAGAGCTATACGCAACTGCCGACCTATACTGCTGATGTGAAGACAGAGATCACCGATTATGAATATAATTTCCTGGGCAATATTACTCGCAGCCATACCGATTTGCAGGATGCTGGCAGCTCTTCGGAGGTATACTGGGAGAAACAACTGATGTACGATCATGCCGGGCGCGTAAGCTCCGTCATCCACCAAACCAATACCATGGATCCGAAGATCATCGCGCAGTATGCTTATAACGAAATAGGCCAGAAGATTGAGAAGAACATGGAAGTGATCAGTCCTTCGGTATGCATGCAATCGGTGGATTATACCTATAATATCCGCGGATGGCTCACGCATATCAATGACCCGGACCAGATGCAGGGCTCACCTTTAGGTATACCCTGCGAGGACGCCATTGCCGATAAGGCGGCCGGTGGCTTCGGGATCGAAGGAATCGCCGGCCATCATGTAACAGAGATCGCCGATTCGGCCATGATCTATATGATGGCTTACCTGGAAGAGCTTAGCCTTACCGAAGACCAGTACCGTATGCTGGCGGATTCTCTCCCCGGAGAAAGGATTGGGAATACCCATAAGGAACAACTTGCATACAAGGTGCGTAAAATGTATCTTGATGCTTTATACCTGTTGCCCTTGATCAACGAAACGACCATTCTGGCTTCCTTGCACGATGTGACCCGTAATTTCATTACCCTGCGTGTCGGCCCCGTCTTCTTGTCGGAATATGCGTACAACAACGATGCGAATGACCTCTTCGGGCTTAACCTGGGCTATAACGAAGGGAATTCGATGCTTGCAGCCCCGGCGCAGTACAACGGGAATATCTCTTATGCGAAATGGCGGACGAAGAGTGGCGACGAAGAGAAGCATATGTACGGCTTTCAGTACGATACGCTGAACCGCCTCACGGCGGCAAAGCATGCGACCCTCGAATTCTGTGGCTGGGTATTACCCAATAAGTTTGATGTAAGCGGCATTACCTACGATGATCATGGGAATATACAGACGATGAAGCAGCGTGGCGCCATTGGCCTGAGCGGGGCTGCCTACAGCTATGGCTTAATGGATGACCTGCAATACAGCTATAAGGGTAACCGCCTGTTCCGTATGGAAGATGTGGGAGTGGCGCACACCATGCCGAGGAATGACTTTAAGAATACCCTGGGAAGCCGCCCATCGCCAACCAGTGCCGATTATGAATACGATGGCAACGGGAACATGATGCACGACAAGCACAAGGCGATCGCGATCAGCTATAATTACATGAACCTGCCTTCGAACGTAGAATATGAAGATGGCAGGACGATTGAATATATGTACGATGTAACAGGCGTGAAGCGCCGCATGATCGTGAAAGACCCTTCTGTTTCTTTAGAAACAAATACGGATTACCTGAATGCGGTAGTGTACGAAGATGGAGTGATCGATTACATAACGATGGACGAGGGTCTGGTAAAGAACGAATCGGGCGAATACCGTTATCATTATTATTTACAGGATCATTTAGGTAATACCCGTGTGGTGTTCAAGAACAATGGGGGCAATGTGGCTACGCTGATCCAGGCGAATTCCTATTATCCTTTTGGTTTGGAGATGCCTGAACTGAGCTACGTAGGTGGATCGGGTGAAACGAAGTATAAGTATAATGGTAAAGAAATGCAGGATGCATTTTCGTTGAACTGGATCGATTACGGCGCCCGTTTTTACGATCCGCAGATCGGCAGGTGGCATTCAGTAGATCCACTCGCAGAAAAAGCCCATAATATATCTCTGTCTTCATATAATTATTGTAACAATAATCCGGTACTCTATATCGATAAAGATGGACGAGATTGGTTTGTAAATAATAGAACAGGTGATGTGTGGAATGTTAAAGGACAAAGTCAAATCACTAATAATTTTTTGAAAAAAACTAATATTAATAATGTTAGTGTTAGAGATTTTGAGAGGTTAGGAGGAGATAATATGATTAAAGCGGATTTGGCAAAAAATAACTTAGGGTTAACCTTGCTTTTGGGTTCTGAAGCGGATTTAATTATGAATGATAATGGTTACAAAAAAGTTAATGTTCAAAGTATTAAAGAAACAGAAACAGAAATAAGTTCTTTTGATATTGGTGACCGCGATGGTATGGCTGTCAAAAGTAAAAGCATAGAGTTGTTAGATAGCAAAATTTCGTATGCAAAACCAGAGAGTGTAAACAAGAAATATAATACTTCTACAGAGGAATATATAAATGGAGATATTTCTATTACAACTAAGATTTTTGATATTAAAACACCATCTAACAGCCCCGTAAATAATATGTCAAAGAATGTACCTACAAATAAAGTAGGTCTAATAAACAGTATAATAAATGTGTTGTTTGATTAATTAGTTTGATGAGTATGTATAAATGCATAATATTGTTGTTAACAGTAATTACATATAGCTGTAATGTTAAATCGAATGATTTTGAGAAGAAATATTTAGATGTTAAATCTAATTTTCCATATCATTTTGTAGGTCATTTTCCAAATAGTGTTTGGAGTACAAATGCTATGTATTCTGTTGATACAAGTACCAGCCTGAATAACATAGCATTTTTTTTCGAGGTTGTTGCTCCTCCAAAGTTTTATTTAGATTCAGTGCGTGGTGTTTTAGGGAAAAAGTCAATTGCAGTATATCGCGCCAATGATCCTACTCTTTTTGTGGTGAATAAGTTTACCACAAAAGATAATTATAGAAATTATTATAAATATCCGGATAATTATGAATTTGATTTACCAGATACAATTTATAACAAAATACCCGTGCCAAATTTTTTCAGAAGTCCTTATTCACAGTTAAATACACCATCGAGATTAGATAGCACATTTACATTGTATACTCTTGAATGTGAAAAAGGGGTTCATTGGGATGAGTATCATGTTCAAAAAGAGAATTATATGCCAGAATACTGGAAACATGGCTATTCAAAGGGCGTAGCCATAAGTGAAGAAAAACAAGTAGTCATATTTTGGTTTATTTGCTGGTAAAGTCTTCTTTCTAAAGTGGAATACGAAGACGGCCGATCCATTGAGTATGTGTATGATGTAACAGGAGTTAAGCGCTGTATGGTGGTGAAAGACCCTTCTGTTTCTTTAGAAACAAATACGGATTACCTGAATGCGGTAGTGTACGAAGATGGAGTGATCGATTACATAACGATGGACGAGGGCCTGGTAAAGAACGAATCGGGCGAATACCGTTATCATTATTATTTGCAGGATCATTTAGGTAATACCCGTGCGGTGTTCAAGAACAATGGGGGCAATGTGGCTACGCTGATCCAGGTGAATTCCTATTGTAAGCTTCCCCGAAATTGTAGTTATTCTAAAATAGAGTTTTTTGTTTAAACATGTACCAAGTAAGCTGCACAAAAACCTGCCAGTACAGGCTTTTCACTGTTGATGATTTCCCGGAATGTTATGTGTTTTCCTGTTGATCTCTCTGGAACATTGTGAATAGAAGCCCGCCCATCACTGCGCCATAGACCGTGCTGTTCAGCGGCTTGGACGTGATGGCGCAGCTGCCGGAATTGCAGCCGATATAGCTCCAGTAAAAATAACCGGCTGCTGCTCCTAAAGCAATGCCGATCAGTGTGAGTAAATGTTTTCCAGCGAATTTCTTCATATGTTATCCTCTTTGTAAGTGTACCTGTTACGGCTTTTTATTTTTTGTAGTATGAATACCGAAGGGCAGGTACAGCGGGCAAAAGCGCATAAACGAAGTCAGCACAAGCACACCTGCTGCAAT
>CALNCF010000363.1 GCA_937875035.1 uncultured Sphingobacteriaceae bacterium
CCCAGCAGGTGGCCAATTACCTCAACTCCCTGCCGATGTCGAATGTGATCTTCATGGGCGACCTGAATATTTACAAAAGCAGTGAAGCGGCGTATCAGAACCTCGTGAACAATCCGAACCTCAGCGGACGGATGT
The DNA here is from genome assembly GCA_937875035.1 of uncultured Sphingobacteriaceae bacterium. Classification (GTDB taxonomy): domain Bacteria; phylum Bacteroidota; class Bacteroidia; order Sphingobacteriales; family Sphingobacteriaceae; genus CALNCF01. The sequence continues at coordinate 136 of CALNCF010000363.1, forward strand.
ACGACCCGATCGATAAGCCGGGCTACTGGAATGATAACGCGGCGTTCGCAGATATCCATACGCAATCTACGCATACCACCCAAAGCGGAGGCTTCTCCAGCGGAGGGATGGACGACCGTTTCGATATTATGCTGTGCTCGCAGGCGCTTATGGGCGACTCCCTGCGCATGCGCGTGCTTCCTGAAACCTATAAGGCTGTGGGAAATGACGGACAGCACCTGAACAAAGCGCTGACCGATCCCCCGACGAACACCACCGTACCATCGGGAGTAATAGGAGCTTTATACAATATGTCGGATCACATCCCGATCTGTGCGGATTTCGTCGTAACGCCGATGGTTCCCGTAGCTACGGGGATTGATCAGCAGAAGAGATCGCTGGAGCAGATGATCAGGGTATCGAACCCGGTAGAGCGCGACGGACAGATCTTCTTCCATCCGCAGCTAAAAGGAAAACAATTCTCACTGAGGATCTTAAATACGGAAGGCAAGCTCGTAAGCGCTGAGAAGATGCTGCAGGCCGATGGCACATACAGCTATCACTTCGACGAATCGTGGAGCAAAGGATTATATGTGATCTGCCTGACAGATGAGAACGGGATCACGGTTTCCAAAAAAATTATAAAACGTTAACGAGTTTGAATGAGACGGAGCATTACTTCCAGTTGTAAGAAAATAGCGATGGCGGCACTTCTTTGCAGTGCCTCTCTCCATGTGGCCGCGCAGGCTTCTTTTGATGAGAAACTGACCACGGCCGGGAATATCCGTATGACCGTGAACAATCTCGGCATGATCGGTAATGCGTTCCGCGGCAGCTATAATGTATTGGGCTACCCTTCCTGCGAGTTCCCTGCGAACTCCGGTATCGAGCACCTCTTCCAGGGTGGCATGTGGATCGGTTGCCTCATCAACAACTCCCAGGTAGCAGTTTCATCGGGCGCGGTGGATGATGCCAGCGGTTATTCAACCGGTAAGGGCGGATTTGAGTTTACGGCAGAAGTAGGCGCCAGCCTGAAAGAGCAGTCGAGCCTGATCGATCACCCGCTGTACAACCCGAGAGCGATCTCTCACCAGGACCTGATCGCCGATTTCTCTGATAAAAATACCGTGGTGCCTGGAACAGCGATCCCTATTTCCAATCACCAGTTCCCGCTGGGTGCCGATGTGCACTTCGAAGCATACAATTATAACTTCAACTTCGCGAATTACTTCGTGATCCTCAACTATACCATTACGAACAACAGCGCCAATACCTGGGACAGCGTATATATCGGTTACTGGAAAGATGGCGTGGTGCGGAATGTGAATATTACCCCTCCCGGGGGAAGCGCCTTTTTCAACAAGGGCGGAAACGGGTACCTGGACTCCCTTTATATCGCGTATGAATTTGATGCGACCGGGGACCCTGGTTTTACCAACAGCTATGTAGGGCTGAAATTTTTAGGCGCGGAAGACAAGAACGGCTTCGCTCACCCGGAGCTGCGCACGAATTTCGTAGCAAATTACAATGCATGGCAGTTCCAGAACTCTGCCGATCCTTTATACTTTTCTCCGACAGATGATAACCAGAAGTACGGAAAGATGACTTCAGGTCTGAACAATCGCCTGGATTGGGAAACGATCATCCGTCCGACACTGCGCCAGGCGAACAACCGTTCGCACCTCATGTCGGTAGGGCCTTTCCGCCAGGTAGCTCCGGGTGAAAGCGTACAGATCGCGTTCGCGCTGGTATGTGCCAAGAAGAAAGAAGACGGCAACCCGAATACGGCAGATAACGATGTTCAGAAAGACATCCTCGTTCAGAATTCCAAGTTCGCGCAAACAGCGTACAATGGTGAAGATGTGAACTTCAATGGTATTCTTGATCCGGGAGAAGACCGGGATGGCGACGGGAAGATCACCCGCTTCATCCTTCCTGCTCCACCGGATATTCCGCGTTCGAAAATGATCGCCGGCGAAAACAAGATCGACCTGTACTGGTCCAATAATGCCGAGAGTTCCGTAGATCCGATCTCCAAGAAAAAAGATTTTGAAGGATACCGCGTTTATAAGACCACCCTTGGTTTTGATGTAAGCGGCACACAGGATATTTTAACGGCGCTGAAGCTGGTAGCTGAGTTCGACAGCGCGGGTAACCACCTCTTTAACGAAACAGGCTTCGCAGCGATCCGCCTGGCAGATTCACTGACCTTTGGCGATACCACCTCTGCCGGCGATACGATCTATTATCATTATAAATATACGTTCAGCAATATTCAGAACGGCTGGCAGCACGCGGTTGCTGTTACGGCATTCGACCAGGGCGATGATGTGAACAATCTTCAGTCGCTGGAGTCGAGCACCCTGCCAACCCTGAAACGTGTATTCCCGGGGATGCCGGTGAACAATGATTTCAAGAACGGAGATCCGTTCGTGTACCCGAATCCATACTATGCTTCGGCAGCCTGGGAAGGGATCAGCACGAACCCGGAAGACAAGAAAGTGATCTTCGCTAACCTGCCTGCGCGCTGTAACATCCGGATCTATACGGCTTCAGGCGATCTTGTCGACGACATCACGCATAACCAGGAATATAACGGAAGCGATATCAAATGGTACCAGACCTATTCGAACGCGAACCAGACCCGTTTTTCGGGCGGTGAGCACGCGTGGGACATGCTATCGAAAGACAACCAGATCATAGCCCGGGGGCTTTACCTGTTTTCCGTAAAGGACCTGAGCTCGGGAGAGATCTTCAAAGGTAAATTCGTCATTATCAAATAACAGAAAACGTAGTAACTATTAACTTAATTTATATGAACAAAAAACTATTTACTCTTGGATGTATGCTGATTGGCGCAACGATAGCCAATGCGCAAGCTCCACAGAAAGCAGCTGTTTATCCTGTAAAAACGATCCAGGAGATCCAGTTCGTTTCTCCACAGGATCTGCAGGCCGGAAACGATGCCTCATCGATCGGTGCAACTGATACCGTGCGTGTAAGAGGTGTAGTAATTATGGATGCAAACACATCTACCCTGGTAGGTGGAAAGCAGATCTGGATCCAGACAAACGACGGCTCTCCGTTCTCAGGCCTGGATATTTACCAGAACTTCCCGGGATCTGGTGTTTCCGGTGATGCGGGAACAGGTATTCTTTCATTGGTTGCCGGTGACTCTGTAGAGATCACCGGACGTGTGGAAGAGTTCCAGGGCGAAACCGAATTCATTCCGATCAATACTTCACCGGCTACGCCGATCCAGTTGCTGGATGCAGGTAAAGAGG
>CALNCF010000364.1 GCA_937875035.1 uncultured Sphingobacteriaceae bacterium
GGAGAACAGGTAGACAGCAGCCCCTAACAGTACAATAAACAGTATTTGTAATATCATATGGTTACGTTCAATTCTTGCGAATTTAGTTTTTTACAGGGGATTTAGACCGATGTGTACAGGGTCTTTTTTCTAATTAGAAAGATTTTAAATTGATAATCAGCCTGAAATAGTTTTTTTGAAAAAAAGTTTTCATATCAGGAAAAAGAGGTTACATTTGCATTCCTTTAACGGTGATATAGCTCAGTTGGTAGAGCAAAGGACTGAAAATCCTTGTGTCGCTGGTTCGATCCCGGCTATCACCACAAACCCCGCAACCGCGGGGTTTCGTGTTTAATTACCTTTCTTTTTTCTTTCCCGACTCTCTTCTCTTTTTCTTACCTTGTATCCTCAATGAAATTACTCCTTAGCCTTGTTATGGGTGTGCTGATCCTGGCATGCAGCGCCTGTTGCAGCCGTAAGGCTGTACCTGCGGAACAGAAATTGCAGCTATGTCCCGACGAATGGATTGAGAACCGGATGCCATCGGCAGGTACTCCGTCGCAGGCGGATCAATATTTTATCCTGAACGGAGAACGCCGGGAGCTGAAAGACTTCGACCTGGAATGGATCAGGAAGAATTGCAGCGTAAAGCCGCAGATTGTTTATTAACCAAACTCAAACCAAACTATATGAAATCAATGAAAATCCTCAGACTGTATGCAACGGCCGCATTGCTGTGCATCGGCCAGGTAGCGCTTGCCGGTAACCCTGCGCGCAACAGTCAGCAGGTACGTACGTTCAGGCTCGCGGCGGGAGTAAGCGAACGCGATTATATGCCGAATACGATCATCGTCCGGATCGATGCAGCGCATCGCTCTGCCTGCTCGCGTTCCGCGGTGGCGATCCCTTCGGTAGCGACGGCAATGAATAAGATCGGCGCCAGATCGATTACGCAGAAATACCCATCGCATGCCCCGGCCGCTAAAGGGAAGACCGCATATGGTCGCCCGATGCCCGACCTGAGCATGATCTACGAGGTAAAGTACGAAGCGGATATGAAGATCGAAGACGCGATCAACGAGCTGCTGAAACAGCCGGAAGTGCTGTATGCCGAGCCATCGTATATCTATCCGCTGTCTTATATCCCCAGCGACCCGGATACATCCGGCGATAAGAATTATTACCTGCGGATCATCAAGGCTTATGAAGCCTGGAATGTAACGAAGGGAGATACTTCCGTGGTGATCGCTATTGTAGATTCGGGTACAGACATTGATCACCCCGATCTCCGCGATAATTTCCACCGGAACTATGCAGACCCTGTTAATGGCATTGATGATGACGGCGATGGGTATGTCGACAACTTCATCGGCTGGGATCTGGCCGGCGCGGATTATAACGCGGTATCCGGCGACAATGATCCCGATATTAAAGGTGGTAATAACGATCACGGCTCGCACGTTTCCGGTGATGCTGCCGCGACTACAGATAATGGTATCGGTGTTTCGGGTGCAGGCTTTAAATCGAGGCTGATGCCGGTAAAATGCGCGGCGGATAACGATACCCGTGCGCCGGGGGGTATGGGTTATATCCTGACCGGTTATGAAGGTATTGTGTATGCAGCAGATCACGGTGCGGCGATCATCAATTGTTCGTGGGGCGGAGAAGGAGGTGGGGCAGCCGGGCAGGAAGTGATTGATTATGCAACCATGAAAGGCGCGCTGGTAGTGGCAGCTGCAGGCAACAGCAGCAGCGAGTCGCCACATTATCCATCTGCGTACGAAGGTGTATTGTCTGTGGTATCTACCACGAATGCCGACCGTAAATCAGGATTCTCCAATTACGGTTATACCGTCGATATCTGTGCGCCGGGAAGCGACATCTACAGCACCGTTTACAATAATTCGTACACATATATGAGCGGAACCTCTATGGCTTCGCCTGTAGCGGCAGGCGCTGCGGCCTTAGTAAAGGCGGCCTTCCCGTCCTTCACCGGAGCGCAGGTAGGCCAGCAGCTTCGTGTAACCTGCGATAATATCTACAGTAAAAATGTCAGCAGCTATAAAGATAAGCTGGGCTCCGGCAGGATCAATGTATACCGTGCGGTGACTGAATCGTCGCCGGCGATCCGTACCGCCGGGCTGTCTTTCAGCAATAACAGCAACGGAGCGTTTGTTCCGGGCGATACGGTAAAGATGTATGCGGATTTCCTGAATTACCTGGCGCCTACTTCCAACCTGAGCGTTACCCTGAGCACGACATCGATCTCTATCGCTGTGCTGGAGGCTACGATCACGCAGGGAGTGATCGGGACCATGGCTACGGAAGCTTCCGTAGCTCCCTTTGTATTCGTGGTAAAGCCGGGTGTTCCTGAAAATACTACCATCAACTTTAAGCTGACCTACAGTGATGGCTCTTACCAGGATTTTGAAATGATCCGCGTGGAAGTGAATCTTTCTTCCCTGAATATCGATGTGAACCAGGTGAAGAGTACCACTACTTCGATCGGCCGTATCGGCTACCGCAACGGTGACGGTACCGGCGGACTGGGCTTCGTGTACAAAGGCGTGAATATGCTGTATGAAGCAAGTCTTATGATCGGTAAATCATCCTCGCAGGTTTCGAACAACGCGCGCTCGACAACTGCCACACCGGATCAGCATTTCGCCGTAACAGAACGTGTAACACGTACTTCCGATACGTATGCGGACCTGGTAGCCAAGGGTAAGTTCACCGATGCCGCAAGCCCTTTACCGATCGGCCTGGAAATTCACCAGCGCCAGATGGCCTGGATGACCGCGCCTAACGACAAGTTCATCATTACAGAATACAGCCTGATCAATAATAGCTCTTCAGACCTGCCTAATATTTACCCGGGTATGTTCTTCGACTGGGATATTGGCGATGCGGCGAAGAACAGGGCCGCCTGGGACAGCGACAACGAGATGGGATACGCGATGTCGCTTGTAGGTACCGACCCGATGGCGGGAGTAAAGGTGCTTACGCGAACACAAACGGCTACTCCTATATTCTACGCGCAGTCGCACTCTATCCCGGGAGATATCCAGGAGGGAGGCTTCAGCACAGCTGAAAAATATACGACCCTGTCGAAAGGGGTGTTTAATACCGAGATCGGCTTCGCCCAGCCTGGTGGTGTGGATGTGATGTTCACCATCGGTATTGGTCCGTTCAGGATAAGCGCGAACAGCATGGCGCAAATGGCCTTCGCAATAATCGGCGGCGACAACCTGAGCGACTTGCAGGCAAGCGCGCAGGCTGCCCAGAATAAATACAATGATGTGATCCATCATGTAGGTGTGAAAAATACGAAGAATGAGCCTGCTTCACCCCTCAGCCTATACCCGAACCCGGCTTCCGGCTTGTCAAAAGTTTCCTTTGATATGAACAAGCCTGCCAATGTGCGCTTGTCTGTATTCAACATGCTCGGACAGGAAGTAAAGCTGATCTTCGAGAATCATTTATATACAGGGCCGTATGCTGTGGATGTAAACCTGGATGGTCTTACCGAAGGGCTTTATTTTATGGTACTCAATACGGATGGACTGTTACAAACGGAAAAGCTGATCGTGCGATAAAAGTACTGCTTGTACAGAATAAGAAGAGGGCGCTGTGATTCACAGCGCCCTCTTTTGTATATCCTAAAGGTTATTATTTACCCAGGTTGTAGCACATGCGGCAACGTGGCTCATAGCTTTCTTTTTCTCCGAGCATCACCTGCGCATCATTTTCGATCTTACGGAATGAATGGCTCGCCGGGTTCCCGCATTGCAGGCATACGGCCTGCACCTTGGTCACGTATTCGGCAATGGCCATCAACGCGGGCATAGGTCCGAAAGGTTGTCCGAGGTAATCCATATCCAGGCCGGCAACGATCACTCTCATGCCTTTGGCTGCCAGCTTCAGGCAAACCATCGGGAGATTGTCGTCGAAGAACTGGGCTTCGTCGATACCCACTACCTGCACATTATTGGAAAGTAATAAGATGGATTCGGCTGAGTTAACCGGGGTCGACTGGATGGAGTTCAGGTCATGCGACACGATGGCGTTCTCATCATACCGGGTGTCGATCGCAGGCTTGAATATCTCGACATGCAGCTTCGCGATCTCCGCTCTCCGCAGCCTCCGGATCAGCTCTTCGGTCTTCCCCGAGAACATAGATCCGCAGATCACTTCAATAGATCCGCGGTGAAGCTGCTTACGGTTGAATGGTTCGTTGAAAAGCGTCACGTGATTCCTGTTTAGTATGCTAATATAAGAAAGCATTTTTTATGCGAAATCATATTCTGAAAGGAAGATACTATTTAGCGGTATTTCAGGTTATTATCTTCCTATTAATGCTTAATATTGATCATATGAACAAGAAACTCATCATACAGAAACTGGCCTTTATTACCGAAGAGATGCAGCAGCAGACCCAGGAATGGATCGCGCGCGATCACCGGGTGAATAGCTTAGAGATAGATGCCTTTTTATCGAACATACGTTACCTGATCGAGCAGTCTGAGATACTGAATAATGTATTGATGGATGAGTCTGAAGAAGAGCAGAAGCAAAGCCATGAAGCTCCTGTTTCTGCCACGTCCGCGGTGCCGGAACCTGAAACCGTTATGCAGGAAACCGTGGTCCCTGACCCACCTGCAGCCGAACCGGTCGTTCCTGTAATAGAAGAGGAAAAGAAAGAAGAGATCAAAGAAGAAACCACCACGCCCGCAACGCCTGAAATTTTCCATGAACCTGCTCCTGAGCCTGTCGCGGAGATCAGACCTGAGCCGGAAGTACACTACCATCCGGAACCGGTCGCGGTTCCGCAGGATGAGCTGGATGAGGCTTTAGAGGAAACACATTCGATCGACGATATTTACCTGCGTATTGAAAAGACCGCGGAGCCTGCGAAAGAAACCACCCGTAACGAGCAGCATGCCTTTCTCGAATCGAAGGAACATCCGCAGAATATGAACGACAAGCTGAAGTCGGAGCAGGAGAGCTTGCTTGAGCGCCTGAAAAGATCGCATGATGAAAAGACCATTGGTGAGCAATTGAAAGCCAGTGCGCTGAAAAAGGATCTGACCTTCTCCCTGAACGATCGTTTCTTTATCATCAATCATTTGTTCGACGGGCATACGGCCTCCTTTACCGATGTGCTGGTCCGCCTGACTGAAATGAGCGACTGGAGCTCTGTAGAATCATACCTGAACAATGAAGTGGCTGCCCGGTTCAAATGGGCAGAGCATGAGCAGGCAAAAGAGAAATTCTTCGAATTACTGCGCAGCCGTTTCTAACGGATGATGTTCATCCTGTTGGAGTCGAGCTTGAGCAGGATGAAGAGCAGGATGGTGAAGCTCCACAGGGAAGACCCTCCATAGCTGATGAAAGGTAGCGGGATCCCGATTACGGGAACCAGGCCGATCGTCATCCCGATATTAATGGCGAGGTGAATAAAGAGGATGCTGGCCACCCCATACCCGTATACCCTGCTGAACGGGGATCGCTGTCGTTCGGCAATGAAGACGATCCGCAGCAGCAGGCCCACAAAAAGACCGATCAGCACCAGGCTTCCCACGAAGCCATGTTCTTCTCCCACCGTACAGAAAATAAAGTCGGTGCTTTGCTCCGGAACGAAGTCGTACTTGGTTTGGGTGCCATGCAGGAACCCTTTACCGGTAAGCCTCCCGGAGCCGATGGCGATCTTCGACTGGTTGACATTATACCCGGCACCCTTCAGGTCGATCTCTTTCCCGACCAGGTTATTGATCCGGTCGCGGTGATGCTGCTTTAAGATATTGTTGAAGGTATAGTCGAAGCCCAGCACGATCACGATCGAGAGCGCAACACCCACCACGGTCATCATGATATTGCCGCGGCTCTTGCGGAACACATACAGCAGGCTGAGCCCGACGCCTGCAATGCCGATCAGCAGGTAGGTCTTGGGGACGAGCAGGGAGAGCACGAACAGCACTCCCAGGAGCACGCCGATAATGAGCACATTGCCCGACAAGCCTTCCCGGTATAATACCAGGATAAAGGCTACATAGGTAACCGCGGATCCAACGTCGCCCTGTAGTAAAATAAGCGACATGGGTAAGAGCAGCAGGCCGATGCAGCTGAGCTTGGTGCTGAGCTGATCCATTTTGATATTGCTTCCGCTGAGGTATTTCGCAATGACCAGCGCGGTCGCGAATTTGGCGAATTCTGCAGGCTGTAAACGGAAGCTACCTATCTCGAACCAGGAACGGGAACCGTTCACATATTTTCCGAAGAAGAGTACTGCAAGCAGCAGCAGCAGGGTAACCCCGTAGATCCCGTAGGCGAACACCGAGTAGAATTTACTTTCGATGAGCAGGATCATAAAGCCGATGAACACAGCGGTTACGATCCAGATCAGTTGCTTGCCATAGTTGCGCTCGATGTCGAGGATGCTCTGGTGGTTCTCATCGTACACTGCCGCGTAAATGCTCAGCCAGCCGATCACGACCAGCAGCATATAGAGCACCAGCGTGGGTACATCGATATTACGCCAGAATTTATTTTGTTTCAGCTCACTCATCTTTAGCCTCCTCTTTTTTAGCGCCCGGCGCCGGTTGCGGCTGGTTGATCAGGTCGGCGTTCAGCAACCTGTCTACATAATATTTCGGACGGGTGATGGTGTCGGTCAGATATTGCTCTACCAGCAGGCTGGCGATAGGCGCAGCCCATACGGAGCCGAAGCCCGCGTTCTCTACCACCACCGCGATAGCGATCTTCGGGTTCTCACGCGGAGCGAATGCCACAAACACGGAGTGGTCCTTGCCATGAGGGTTCTGGGCCGTACCGGTTTTGCCGCACATGGTAATTCCCTGGATCCGGGCATAGGTCGCTGTTCCACCCTCCACTACCTTTTGCATCCCATCGATCACCACATCAAAATAATTGCTGTCGATACCGGCGTAATGCCTGGTGGTATACTCCGGCTTCTGCTGGTTCTTGTTGCCAATGGCCTTAACCAGGTGCGGACTGAAATAATAGCCTTTGTTCGCGATGATCGCCATCACGTTCGCCATCTGTAATGGCGTGATGCCTAACTCTCCCTGGCCGATCGAGAGGGAGATGATGTTCGATGATTTCCATCTGCCGGCGCCGTAATATTTATCGTAGAACTCATGAGTAGGGAGTAGCCCTTTTAATTCGTTGGGCAGGTCGATGCCCAGCCTGACGCCGATCCCGAATTTCTCAATATGCTTTCTCCAGGCAATGAAGTTCGCTTCCGCGCTTCCGTAGTTACCATTATCGATCAGCTTTTTGAACACATAACAATAATAAGGGTTACAGGAAAGCTGGATAGATTCCATCAGGTTCAGGGCGGAGTGCACGTGTGTACACCTCACCACCCGGTTGCCGTAGCGGTAGCCACCCCCGCAGGGGAAACGTGTCTCCGGGTAGATCAGCCCTTCCTGCTGTCCGACCAAAGCTTCCACCGCTTTAAAGATCGAGCCCGGAGGGTACTGCGCCATGATCGGGCGGATGAAGAGTGGCTTATCCTTATCGAGCAGCAGCCTGCGGTAATTGTTCCCGCGTTCGCGTCCCACCAGCAGGTTCGGGTCGTAGCCGGGGCTGCTTACAAAGGCGAGGATCTCCCCGGTGGAAGGCTCGATGGCCACGATGCTTCCTTTCTTGTTCTTCATAAGCCGCTCGCCCAATTTCTGGATATCCAGGTCGAGCGATGA
>CALNCF010000365.1 GCA_937875035.1 uncultured Sphingobacteriaceae bacterium
ACTCTTCTTTGAAAATAGATTTATATGTGTCCTTGAACTTTTTCAGCTTTCTAATTTCTGTAAAAAGTGGCCATTCCTTATAATTCGATTCGTCTACATCACCGTTTTTACCAATTTTTTTCATTATTTCATAAGCTTCATCGAAATTGTCTGTGAGCACTTCGTTTGCCAATTTGAAGTCATCGCTACTTGCACTCCAGTCCTTTTTGTTGAGAATTTTTTTCGCTTCATCTTTATTTTTCTGAAGATATGCCGAAAGGGCGCTGTTAATTATTAATACATTTTTCATTGAATCGTTAAAGTGATTGCGTTGTCCACACCCAAACGCAAGTAAAATGTCAGCGAGTTTAAATGAGTTACTATTTACCAAATGAAAACAAATATCATTTAATGCTCTATCAGCATTCAGTAAATCACTAATCACTAATTTCCTCCAAATAGTATGAGTAAGCTTAACTGAAATTTCATACAAGCATCTATATGCTTCGATAAAATAATTATGTGACACAACAAGCTTGTTTCCTACCTTTACTTTGTCAATCGCACATTTATGGTCAATGCAATTCTTAATGTATTGATTTGATACTAAACCATCACAGTGTACAAATAAATTTCTTCTTTCAGTAATTTCAATAAAGGTCTGCCAAATAGGAAGCTCTTTTCGCAATTCCAATCTGAGCTTATTTTCTAAATAATCAAATTGTTCAGAATGACTTTTTCTTAGTACTGTGTCAATTTCTTTCTCAATAATATATTCTCTAGCGTCATTAATTGAACCCATTTCAACTAATTGAGAAAACGCTAAATTTCGTTCCGAACTATTTAATATCTCAGGTTTTATTTCGAAAACTGCTCTTAACAACCTATTTAAGAATGCATCATACTGTGAGATTAAGGAAACAAATAAACTTTCGGGAATTATTTTAGAAGCTAAAGAGGATATGGAAGCATTTCTTTCCAAGGATTCGAACATCTTTGACTCATCTGATTTAACTAAAATCTTCTTCTTCCCGTTGTCATCTTCTATTTCTATTACATTATTTTTAAGAAAATGAACAAAGTCATCATTAGCTTTTTTGTTGTAAGGCTCAAGCAATAACATTATCATTGGAAGAGTGTCTCGGATAGAGTCAAGATGTCGTAAGAACGTCTCTAGATTTTTGTTCAATTTTTCTCCTGTCATATTACTTTCATTTTTTTCCAATATTGTCAATATGTGCATTACCCATATTTTCATAATATGGTTCAATTATTCTCTTTACCTTACGAATTTCCGATATCTTCTTGATAATGTATTCATAGCCTAGACAAGGATCGAACCATATCCAAACTCAGGAGTTTATTCCTCCAGAAATCAAGAGGTCATACTGGGCTATTAAATTTATATTATTAGGTAAGGAGCAGGGTACGGCCGAATCAATACAAGGTATAAACCTCTTTTGATATTTCAAAATTCTGCAAGAGCGACATTTCTTTTCCTAAGTCGACTTCCTTCAACACAAAAAAGCCTTACTCATATCAGGGAAGGAATTTTAAACTCTATGTAAGTAGCCCGGCGGGCTAAACCCAGGAGCACCACCCAGACCGGGATCGTAGGTACGCGGTAGGATTCCGGCGCCTTATTTCGGCTAAATCATTTCCATAATTGCTGCATTCATAAAAAAACCTAATTTTACAGGCTTATAACCTGTATTGTATAATCATGCCTACTACTCAAGAACTCGAAAAAATAGCATCTCAGGTACGGAGAGATATCGTTAGAATGGTACACTGCTGCCAGTCGGGACACCCCGGGGGCTCCCTGGGCTGCGCCGATTACTTCGTCGCCTTGTATTTTGACGTTATGAACCATAAAACGGAGTTCAGCATGGACGGGATCGGCGAAGACCTGTTCTTCCTCTCCAACGGGCACATTTCGCCGGTATGGTATTCGGTACTGGCACGTGCAGGTTATTTTGACATAGCCGAATTAGGCACTTTCCGTAAGATCGACAGCCGCTTGCAGGGTCACCCGACCACGGCCGAGCATCTGCCGGGCGTAAGGGTCGCTTCAGGTTCCCTGGGGCAGGGCCTTTCGGTAGCCATCGGCGCCGCGGAAACCAAGAAGCTCAACAACGATCCATCCATCGTATATACCCTGCACGGCGACGGGGAATTACAGGCGGCCATGTATGCCGCCCATCACAAAATGGACCACCTCATCTCGACCATCGACATGAACGGGCAGCAGATCGACGGCTCTACCGAGCAGGTATTATCCTTGGGTAACCTGCGTGCCAAATGGGAAGCCTTCGGATGGGAAGTGCTGGAAACCAATGGAAACAACATGCAGGAAATGCGCGACACCCTGCACCATGCCAAATCCCTGACAGGCAAAGGCAAGCCGATCATGATCCTGATGAAGACAGATATGGGTATGGGGGTGGATTTCATGATGGGATCGCACAAATGGCATGGCATTGCTCCGAACGATGAGCAATTGGCGAACGCCCTGGGTCAGTTGGAAGAAACACTGGGAGATTATTAATGGCTGATCAAAAAAGAGCTGATTTCCATACCAAACATTCCTTAAGAGCAGGATCGCAGGCCCGCCGGGTACTGCTGTCGCTGCTGTTCATCTGTATAATGATGGCCTGCCTGCCTGCTATGGCGCAGGTTCCCGCTAAAAATCCCGTGTGCTCTTCCTGCTCGATGCGTCCGGCAGCATGAGAGGCAAATGGCAGGACAGCGACAAATGGAACACGGCAAAGGTCATCCTCAAACAAATGACCGACAGCCTGCGACGCGAGAACATCGAATTTGCGCTTCGCGTATTCGGTCACCAGAGCGACCGCTCCCTCAACGATTGTAACGATACCCGGCTGGAGATTCCCTTTTCGCGCAACAACTATGCGCAGCTACTCCCAAAGCTGACGAGCCTCGAACCGAAAGGATATTCGCCCATCGCGCTTTCCATTGAAAAAGCCGTAGGCGATTTTCCCATGACAACCGATTCCAAGAATATCATCATCTTAATTACCGACGGGTTTGAGAACTGCTCCGGCGACCCCTGTACCGCTTCCGAGAAGCTGCAGGCCGCGGGCATCTTCCTGCGCCCTTATATCGTGGGCCTGGGCTTATCCGAAGACCAGAAAATACAATTCGACTGCGTTGGAGAGGTCTACGATGTGAAAGAGAACACCCAGGTGAACGAAGTATCCGGGGTGATCATTACGAATGTGCTGAACCCGACCACCCTGCAGCTGAACCTGCTGAGCGAAGGCGGACGCCCAACGGAAAGCAATGTGAACATGACTTTCTCCGAAACAGGCACGAAACAGATCCGCTACAACATCATCCACACCATGAACGCCGCCGGGAATCCTGACACCCTGTTCATCGACCCCTCACGCGGCTACGATGTGAAAGTACATACCCTGCCGCCGGTGCGCATCAGCAATATCCAGCTCACACAGGGCAAGCATACCACCAGGGCCACCGATGCCGCGCAGGGAAGCCTGAAGCTGAGCATGCCCGGAGCCATGCGCTACAAAAGCCACAAGTGCATCGTGCGGAAGAACGGCACAGCGGGCATCCTGAACGTGCAGGATATCAACACATCGGTAAGCTATCTCACCGGGGAATACGACCTGGAGATACTTACCCTGCCGCCGATCGTGATGAACGATGTCGCGATCACCCAGTCGCAGGTAAAGACCATTACCGTGGTATCGCCGGGAACGCTCAATATCTCGAAGCAGAAAGCCGGCTACCTCTCCATTT
>CALNCF010000366.1 GCA_937875035.1 uncultured Sphingobacteriaceae bacterium
GCTCAGCTTAAAGATCTCTCTTCTCTTTTCCGGGAGATTATCGATGGCCTCGTCGATCAGGGTTTGGAGCTCCTTGCTTTCGAGCTTCTGGATCAGGGTATCGTCGGTTTCGGAAGCCTGGTGAAGGAGCTGCGATTCGCCCTGGTCTTTGCGCTGGCTCGATTTCAGGTAATTCAACGCCCGGTTGCGGGCAGAAACCGTCAGGTAGGCGATCACCGAATCAGGTACGTTCAGGTCTGCGCGCGAATCCCAGATCTTAATGAAAAGCTGTTGGATCACATCTTCGGCGGCATCGGGATCATTCACAATGGAAAGGATGCGCTTACAGAGCGGGGAATAATATTTCCGGAACAGTGTTTCAAAGGCTTTGGAATCGTCCTGCTTTACGAGCGCGAACAGTTCTTCATCCTTGAGCGTTGGGTTCTTCGGGTTCATATAACGATATTTCGCAAACCTAATTAAAATTAGGGATAGAATTAAATATTGGAATAAAAACGGAGCCTTTGTCTAAAAATGTTTTGAAAGGCTCGTTTTCCAACGTAACACGATGCTTTTTATTCTCCTGTCCGAATGAAGAATGGCGGGAGCAAATAAATTTTTCGTTTCAGTCCGGAATTAACTATTATTGTTTTGTGGTTACAGGAAATAAAGAGGGTTTTCCTCATTTCGAATTGACAGCCAGTGCATTATATTCAGGTATGTGCAGGGTATATCCATACTCGGTCAGATCGGACAGCATATCCGTGCCCCGCTCAGGCCACACTCCGGGGTCATCCCATGTCAATCACTTCTCCGGCATCATCATTCCTGCCCTGATCTCCATATTATCGCGAACGGGTTTTCATCCCTCGCTCACTTAAAAAATGACACGCCATGAATATTATCATCAGCGGAACAGGCAGCTATATTCCTGAACAGGTTGTAACCGACCAGGATTTCCTGTCGGCCCGGTTTTACGAAGAAGACGGAACGCCTATTGAGCGCTCGCCAGAAGAGATCGTAAACAAGTTCAAAGCCATCACAGGTATTGAAGAACGTCGGTATATTAAGCCCGGGCAGGTTTCTTCGGATATTGCCACGATCGCGGCGCAGCGTGCCATTGCTGATGCGGGCATCGATCCGGAAAGCATTGATGGAATTATTTACGCGCATAATTTCGGGAACATTCCCATAGGAACGGTGCAGTCGGACATTGTGCCGAGCCTTGCTTCCAGGGTTAAGCACAGCCTGCAGATCCGGAACCCGGATTGTACGGCGTACGATGTGTTGTATGGCTGTCCGGGATGGATACAAGGAGTGATCATTGCGCGCCAGTTTATTCTTTCCGGTGATGCGCGTCGTATCCTGGTGATCGGGTCAGAAACCCTGTCGCGGGTGATCGATCCGCACGACCGCGATTCGATGATCTATGCGGATGGCGCCGGGGCTACCATCATCGAGGGGCGTGAAGAGTCCCAGCGCCGCGGGATCCTGAGCGTAGCCTCCCAAACCCACGCGGCCGATGAGGCTTATTACCTTTACTACGATCGCTCGTACAATAAAAGTCATGAGCCTAATACCCGTTATATCAAGATGCATGGCCGTAAGATCTACGAGTTTGCGCTGACCAATGTGCCGAAGGCCATGAAGCAATGCCTCGATAAATCGGGCGTGCCGGTAACAGAGCTGACCAAAATACTCATCCACCAGGCCAATGAAAAGATGGATGAAGCGATCATTGCCCGTTTCTTCAAGCTGTATGGTATTAAAGACCTGCCTCATGCGGTGATGCCGATGAGCATTGATAAGCTTGGGAACAGCTCGGTGGCAACGGTGCCGACATTATACGACCTGATCATGAAGGGTAACCTCGAAGGTCATGAGCTGCATCCCGGCGATGTGGTGCTGATGGCCTCGGTAGGAGCGGGTATGAACATCAATGCCATTACCTACCGCATCTGACCTTTAATTATTCTCCGCTGTAGATCGCGCCTGAAGTAGGTGTTTCGTAAAGCTCGATCTTATGAAGCTGGGGAACACCGGGCTTGATCTGGTTCCACAGCCACATGCTGATATGCTCGCAGGTAGGATTCTCCAGCCCCGGAATTTCGTTCATGAACTTGTGGTCCAGCCTGTCGATCACCGCACCCACGCTTTTTTTGAGATCGCCGAAATCCATTACCCAGCCTAATTCCGGGTCGAGAGGACCCTCCAGGAAGATGGTCAGGTGATAGGTATGCCCGTGGATCTCCTTGCATTTATGGCCATCAGGCACATGAGGCAGGAAGTGTGCGGAATCGAATGTGAATTGTTTAAATATGATCATAGTACAGGGATGCTGTGGACAAAAAGAGCCGGGGCTCTTCTGCGCGGTAAAGGTATCAGTTTAATTGCTGGAATGCAATGCAGGGTGCAGCAGCAGGGATCAGGCCTCAGGCCAGGTT
>CALNCF010000367.1 GCA_937875035.1 uncultured Sphingobacteriaceae bacterium
TTTGTTATACTTCACGCTGCCGCCGCAATGGTCGAAATGCAGGTGGGTGAGGAGCACATCGGTAATATCGCCAAAATCTACGCCCAGGGCTTTCAGCGATTTTTCAAGGGTATCATCCCCGCTCAGGTAATAATGGGAGAAGAACTTAGCATCCTGCTTGTCGCCGATACCGTTGTCTACCAGGATCAGGCGGTTTCCATCCTCGATCAGCATACAACGCATCGCCCAGGTACACATATTATTCTCATCCGGCGGATTAATATGCTGCCAGATCGATTTAGGGACCACGCCGAACATGGCGCCGCCGTCGAGCTTGAATAAACCGGTGTTAATCGTGTGTATACGCATGGGAGAGAAGTATAGAGGTGAGACAAACCTTTAAAACGACATGAGACATGGAATCAACCATATCTCATGCCGGAACTCTTATATGGAATATTATAAATGGATCACTTCACCGTACGCATCTGCTGCGGCTTCCATAATCGCTTCGCTCATGGTAGGGTGAGGGTGTACCGATTTAATGATCTCGTGGCCGGTAGTTTCCAGCTTGCGGGCCACCACTACTTCAGCGATCATCTCAGTTACGTTGTTACCGATCATGTGGCAACCCAGGAACTCACCGTATTTCGCATCGAAGATCACCTTTACGAAACCGTCTTTCGCGCCGGAGGCGCTTGCCTTACCGGAAGCCGAGAACGGGAATTTACCCACCTTGATCTCGTAGCCTGCTTCGCGGGCTGCTCCGGAGAGCAATATGTACATCCCGGGATATTGTTATAGTCTAATGGTTCAGGGTGATGGCCGGCGATCTTTTCCACGCACAGGATACCCTCTGCCGAAGCCACGTGTGCCAGCGCCTGGCCTGGAACAATATCGCCGATAGCGTATACGCCCGGTACCGAAGTGCGGTAGAATTCATCCACCACTACACGGCCTTTATCTGTTTTAATGCCTGTTTCTTCCAGGCCAAGGTTTTCAATATTCGGGGTAATGCCCACGGCCGAAAGCACCACTTCTGCTTCGATCGTTTCCATACCTTTCGCGGTCTTAACGCTGATCTTGCAGAGGTCGCCCTTGGTATCCACTGATTCTACCGAAGCATTGTTCATTACATCGATACCCGCTTTTTTGAAGGAGCGGCTCAACTGCTTGGAGATATCTTCGTCTTCTACTGGAACGATATGATCCAGGTATTCAACAATGGTTACTTTAGTGCCTAAGGCGCTGTATACGTAGGCGAACTCGCAACCGATCGCACCCGAACCCACAACCACCATCGATTTAGGCTGCACTGCCAGGTTCATGGCTTCGCGGTACCCGATGATCTTCTTGCCGTCCTGTTTCAGGTTAGGCAATTCTCTCGAACGTGCGCCTGTTGCCAGGATCGTATGCTTAGCGGTATACTCGGTGGTTTTTCCGTCTTCGCCCTTCACATCGATCTTGCCACCCTTCTTTACTTTAGCCGTACCCATGATCACATCGATCTTGTTCTTCTTCATCAGGAACTGGATCCCCTTGCTCATACCGTCGGCTACATCGCGGCTGCGTTTTACCACGCCTGTAAAGTCAACTTCCGAACCGGCTACTTTAATGCCATAGTCGGCTGCATGATTTATATATTCGAATACCTGCGCGCTTTTGATCAGCGCTTTGGTTGGGATACATCCCCAGTTAAGGCAGATGCCGCCCAGTTTTTCGCGTTCAATGATGGCTGTTTTTAACCCGAGTTGAGAAGCTCTGATCGCTGCTACATAACCACCCGGACCACTACCGATTACAATTAGATCGTAATTCATATGAATTTTATTTTAGTTGGATGGCCAAAAGTATAGATTTTGACCTCATAAACCAAACCTGTATGTAATTAGAAGCCAGCCAGAGTTTTATCCTTCGGATATTTTAATTCGTAGCTGTACCGGATCTTTTTGCTCTCGTTCGGAGCCAGCTTTACGGTCCATTTCAGCTGTCCGGTAGCCGCGTCGTACTGCGCATCGCCCAGGTCTGCCATCTTTATTTCCAGTGATTTATCCTGGCTTACCGGTACATGGTCTTCGAGCTTTAAGCTTACTTCGGTGGTCTTGGTATTACGTAGCGTAATTTCGTAGCCCAGGTTCATTTTGCGTGTGCTGCCGATCGTTTTACGGCTGCTCACCTCGTTCACCTTTTCACGCTTGATCACAATGCTCTTGTCGCTGCCCAGCGATACCGAAAGCGTATCCTCCACAGAGAAGGGGTCGATCTGGCTTTCGCCTACAAAGGAACCCTCGAAGAAGACATTCGCGCTGGCCGGTAAAAGGTTGAATCTTTCCCAGTCATAGATCTTCCCCAGCAGGTATACTTTTTCATCGAGCTTAGGGGTAGCCGCGTATTCGTAAGGCATCTGGTAAGAGCCGATCTCCACCGTTTTGGCATTTCCGTCGGAAGGTACTGTGTAAGCCTGCATGATCTCGTAGTTCTGGCTGAACTGTCCCTGCTGCATGGTTACCGCCACACCGCTGGCCGCTTTCACGAGCGAGTTGACCGAACGGTTCGGCATCTGCTGAATATCGGCTTCCATATTTCGCTCCTGGTAAGCTATTGGCCTGGGAGCTCTTGGGTCCTGCAGCGACACATACCAGGGCGCCAGCTCCGGCTTCACGGTATTGTTCCGGGTCGGGTTGCCGGTCGACAGCACCAGCTTGATGTTATTCCAGTCTACACCGGTGTTCTGCACCACATCGGCCTTGAAATTCAGCTCGATAGGGCTGTGGGTGTCCTTCACCCGGATATCGTATTTAGGTACCCAGTACACATTCGTTACCAGGTATTTAATATTCAGGGTTACATTGCCGCCCGTGTTCGATGAAACCTCTACCACAATGTCGCTGCTCACCTTACGGTCGCTGGTACGGCTGATCTCCGCCTGATAGGATTGTACGATCTGTGTCAGTCTTTTGATCTCTTTACCCACCGAGAACTGCTCGGTACGGATCTTCGGCAAACGGGTACGGTACAGTTCCGCCATGTCTTCCACATCTACCGCGGTATTGTCTTTATTGGTGAGGGTCTTATTGCTCAACAGCAGGCTTTCTTCCTGGTCGAGCGCGTATTTTTTGATATTCTCCATCTCCAGCAGGTATTCAAACCTGTTCAGAGAGTCTTCCAGTACACGCATCCTCAAGCTTTTTGAACGGGTGGTCAGGAAATTTCTTTTACTCTCCACCGAAAGGATCGTGAAATTACCGGTTCCCGATACCTGTACGCTATTGGCTTGCAGGTTTTCCGGGAGATCGGAGATGATCAGCTGCGTGGAACCCGCAGCGATACTGGTCTTCACAGCGCTTTCTATTTGCGCGCTGCTTTGAAATACGGTGACCTTTTGAATGGATTCCTTCAGAACGACATCGGTTTCCTTGGCGGAAACCGCTATGCTGCTTACTAAGAAAAGACCGGAGATATAGAGTTTAAGATTCATACATGGATTAACTGATGCTGTCCAAAAATAGTATTATTTGCATTTTATTTAATCTTTATGCCTTTATTTTATACTTTCGACGCTTTCACAGAACAATACCAAACAATGATGAATAAATTGAAATGTCTTACCCTTGCCGCCATCCTTGGCTTCAGCAGCCTGAGCGGTACGGCAAGCACACCTGATGAGGGGATGTGGCTGCCGATGCTGATCAACAAAAATTATGATGAGATGAAACGCCTCGGCTTTAAGCTGACGGCTGATGACATCTACCAGGTGAATAATTCCAGCCTGAAAGATGCGATCGTGTCTTTGGGCTTTTGTACCGGGGAGATGATCTCTGCGGAAGGCCTGATGCTGACCAATCACCACTGCGGGTACGGAAGCATCCAGTACCATAGCTCGGTAGAGCACGACTATTTAACTGACGGATTCTGGGCAAAGACACGTGAAGAGGAATTGTCTTCACCTGAAATGATCGCTTCATTCCTGGTGCGCATGGAAGATGTGACGGCGAAGATCCTGAAAGAGACCAACGGTTTACCCGACGTAGAAAAAGATGCGAAGATGCGCGAAGTGACCAAGGCACTCACCGCCGAAGCGACCAAGGGTACACACTACCAGGCCATTGTGCGCGATGTGTTCGGTGGTAACCAGTATCTGCTGTTCGTTTACGAGCGTTTCCCGGATGTACGGATGGTAGGAGCGCCTCCATCATCGATCGGTAAATTCGGCGGCGATACCGATAACTGGATGTGGCCGAGACATACCGGCGACTTCTCTCTTTTCCGTGTGTACATGGGTAAGGACGGAAAGCCGGCTCCTTACTCTAAAGACAACGTTCCGTACAAGCCTAAGAAACACCTGCCGATCTCGATCAAGGGAGTGAGCAAGGGCGATTTCTCCATGGTGATGGGATACCCGGGCAGAACCAACCGTTATGCGTTCTCCAGGGAATTACAGAATTCCGTAGAAAAAGTAAACCCTGCCATTGTCGCCCTGTTCGGTAAGCGCCTGGAAGTGATGAAGGCTGATATGGACAAGGACGCGTCTGTACGTATCAAATTAGCCGACGGCTATGCAAGCATTGCCAACACTTGGAAATATTATATTGGTCAGAATGAAGGACTGCTGAAGCTGGATGTGATCTCCGGCAAGCAGGAGCTGGAACGTAAGTTCGTGAAGTTCGCGAATTCTACCCCGGCCCTCAAGGCCAAGTACGGTGAGGTGTTCACGAACGTGGATAAGCTGTACGATGATTACAAGCCTTATATCCTCCGGAATACATATCTGAATATCACAACCTCTACTAATGGCCTGTATCAATACGCCGCCCTGTCGAAAGGCCTGGCCGACGCGCTGAAGAAGAACGATAAGGATGCCATCGCAGCGGAAGTAAAGAAGCTGCAGGATGGGATGGAAGAACGTTTCAAGGATTATACCCCTGAAACGGATCAGAAGGTATTGGCGGCACTGATGACGCTTTATTATAACGACATCCCGAAAGATCAGCGTTTGCCGCTGCTCGACGAGATCCAGAAGAAATACAAAGCGAAAACACCGGAAGAGTCCTTCCGCAAATTCACGGCAGATATGTACAAAAGATCGATCTGGGCTTCTAAAGAAAGACTGAACGCGTTCTTAGCCGCGCCTGACCTGAAAAAGCTGGAAGCGGATCCTGCTTACCAGTTCTATGTGAAAGCGGGCGATTTCCGTAAAACATACATCGACCATGTGAACAGCTTCAGCGCCGCAATCGCGGTACAGAAGAAAGAGTACATTGCCGGCTTAATGGAGATGTTCCCGAATCGTGAAATGTACCCGGATGCGAACTCCACCATGCGTGTTTCATATGGCAAGATCTCCGATTACTCTCCGAAAGACGGGGTCGAGTTCAGCTATTATACCACCACCCGCGGGATCCTCGAAAAATTCGATCCGAACAACGAAGAGTTCGTAGTGCCGCAGCGACTGATCGACCTTATCAAAGAGAAAGATTTCGGACAGTATGCAGATACTAAAGGCGAGCTGGTAGTTGCTTTCCTGAGCGACAACGATATTACCGGCGGTAACTCCGGAAGCCCTGTTATCAATGGTAACGGCGAGCTGATCGGCTGTGCCTTCGATGGCAACTGGGAAGCCATGACAGGTGACCTGGTATTCGATAAGAACTACAAGAAGACGATCTCGGTGGATATCCGTTATGTATTGTTTATCATTGATAAATATGCAGGCGCCACACACCTGATCAACGAGATGACCCTGGTGAAATAGCACCCGGTTCCCCTGTAAAAGAAAAGCCCGGAAATCTGTATTTCCGGGCTTTTTATGTTATAAGGATGCTGAATATCAATACCTGAATTCGCCTGCTTCCGAACGGATGGTAAGCGTATTCTGTTCCGATGCTTCCACGTGCCCGATGATCTGCGCATCGATATGAAATGATTTTGAAATGGCGATGATGTCTGCCGCGATCTCTTCAGGTACGTATAATTCCATGCGGTGCCCCATGTTGAATACCTGGTACATCTCTTTCCAGCTTGTTCCGGATTGCTCCTGGATCAGCCTGAATAAAGGCGGAACCGGGAAAAGCTGGTCTTTTACGATATGAACTTTATCGGTGAAATGTAACACCTTGGTCTGAGCGCCCCCGCTGCAATGCACCATGCCGTCGATCTGCCCGCGGTAAGACGAAAGGATCGCCTTGATCACCGGAGCGTAGGTACGCGTAGGAGAGAGCACCAGCTTACCCGCCGGGATCTGCTGCCCATTACCAATGTCGACCAGGTCGGTTAATCTTTTCTGACCGGAAAATACAAGCTCGTAGGGAACCTGCGGATCGTATGCTTCCGGGTATTTTTCTGCTACATATTTATGGAAAACGTCGTGGCGCGCAGAAGTCAGCCCGTTGCTGCCCATGCCGCCGTTGTATGCGGTTTCGTAAGAGGCTTGTCCGTAGGAAGCTAATCCCACGATCACATTACCCGCCTTGATCCTGTGGTTGGAGATCACATCTTCCCTGCGCATCCGGCAGGTAACGGTGGAGTCTACGATCACGGTCCTGACCAGGTCGCCCACATCGGCTGTTTCGCCGCCGGTAGAATAAATGGAAATGCCGTGCCCGCGTAGCTCTTCGAGGATCTCTTCCGTGCCGTTGATGAGGGCCGCGATCACTTCACCGGGGATCAGGTTCTTGTTTCTTCCGATAGTAGAGGAGAGCAGGATATGATCGGTCGCGCCTACACAAAGCAGGTCATCGGTATTCATGATGATGGCATCCTGCGCGATACCCTTCCATACCGAAATATCACCGGTTTCCTTCCAGTATACATAGGCTAAGGAAGATTTGGTGCCTGCGCCGTCGGCGTGCATGATATTGCAATACGCCTCGTCGCCGCCGAGCATATCCGGGATGATCTTACAGAAAGCTTTAGGGAAAATACCTTTGTCGATGTGCCTGATGGCTGAGTGTACATCTTCTTTTGAGGCCGATACGCCGCGTTGTTGATATCTCTGGTCGCTCATAAAAATAACAAAGGACAAATATATCTATTTGTCCTTTGCCTGAATGATTTATTTGGAATTAAGGTTGCTTCGGTTTGGTCGGAGCCGGCTGCGTAGCAGGAGTAGTTCCTGTGTTCGTTTTAGGCTGAGTATTTGCCGGAGTGGTTGTATTCGGTTGTGTGCCTGCCGGTTTCGGTTGTTGCTGGATCAGCGTTCCTGCTGGTCTTGCGCCTGCCGGGATCGGAGTGCCCGGAGGGCGTACCACCGGTTGCGTACCTGCAGGTGCTGTACCCGCCGGTTGTGTAGTTCCCGGTTGTTGCTGGATAATGGTACCCGCTGGTCTTGTTCCTGCCGGAACTACTGGTCTTGCACCAGGTTTCGGACCTGGCTTAGGCTTACCCGATTCCGGTATCTTTTGCTCTTTCGGTACATAGTTCTCTGCGATTACCGAGAACGAAGTACGACGGTTTTGCTGATGCTGATCTTCTGTACATTCTACACCATCCTTACACTCGTTCAGCAGGCGGCTTTCACCGTAACCTTTCGGAACCAGTCGCGCGCTGTCCACGCCATTCTTCACCATGAAGTTTACTACCGATTGCGCTCTTCGCTGAGATAGCTGGTAGTTGTAGTTTGAATCGGCACGGGAGTCGGTATGCGACGCGATCTCGATCACAAATGTAGGGTTGTCGTTCATGGTCTTGATCAGGGAATCGAGGATGCTGATCGACTCCGGACGCAGGTCCGCGCTGTTCAGGTCATACAGGATTCCTTTCAGTACGATCTCCTTTAACGGAATAGGGTTCAGCTTGAAATTGATCTCGAAATCTTTCGATTCCTTGAAACCGTATGTAGAAGCTTCACCGGCATCACCGAAGAAACGGTATTTGGATGCTTTCAATTCATAGTTCACATCTTTTTTCAGGGTGAACTTATAAGCGCCCTGTGCGTCGCTGGTTGCTGTTTGTGTGCTTCCGTCGCTACCCACAATGGTTACCTTGGTTTGTGGTAATACTTTTTGAGTCTGGTTGTTGATGGTCTTTCCATAAGCAGTGAATACCAATGGGATCGCGATCGCTGAGTAAATATCATCCTCACCTCTTCCGCCAACACGGTTCGAAGTGAAATAGCCTAATTCCTTGTTTTCGTCGAGGATCAGGCCGAAGTCATCACCCGTAGAGTTGATCGGAGATTTCAGGCTCACGGCATCCGCCCAGTCGCCTTCTTCCCAGTCGCAGAAGAAAATATCCAGTCCGCCGATACCCATATGGCCATTGGACGCGAAGTACAGAGTACCTGATGGATGGATGAACGGGAACTGTTCATCACCCGGGGTATTGATCTTCGGACCGGCATTTACCGGTACGCCCCAGGAGTTCCCCTGCTTCTCGCTGATCCAGATATCCTTTCCACCCATTCCGCCTTTCATGTCGGATACGAAGAACAGGCGTTTGCCATCGGCTGATACACTTGGATGTGCAATGATCGCGGAATCAGGGTTTGGAATGTCGATCGGCTTAGGCTCGGTCCAGTTAGCTCCTTCATTCGTTGTTTCGTAGATCTTGCAACCGGTTTCTTTTCCTTTCGCGCCGTTACATTGGGTGAAATAAAGGATCCGGTTCTCATTATCGAAAGAAGCTACACCTTCATTATAAGCAGTATTAATGTTCTTGTTCAACTGTTCCGGCTTTGTCCATTTGTTCTTGCCGGTCTGTACCGCCGCGTAAATGTTCTCATAGCTTTTGCCGGTACGGTCGTAAATGTCTTTTCCTTTCGGA
This sequence comes from uncultured Sphingobacteriaceae bacterium, assembly GCA_937875035.1. GTDB lineage: Bacteria > Bacteroidota > Bacteroidia > Sphingobacteriales > Sphingobacteriaceae > CALNCF01. The sequence continues at coordinate 8,740 of CALNCF010000367.1, forward strand.
GTACCCCTGTTGGAAGCGAAGATGATCCCTTTTCCATAGAAAGCAGGAGCGTAGTCAAAGTCTTTGGTATTGATGGTCACCTCGTTGAACACGTCAAAAGCATTGGCTTTCTCTTTCCATTTAAGGGCCAACTTGCTCATCTCGATCCCTTTCAGGCCTACTGAATCGTTCGGCTTTTTCTCCAGGTACAGCTGGTAGGTCTCAATGGCATCGTCAAATTTTTCGAGTGTCTTCTGGGCTTCAGCCAGCTTGATATAGGCATCAGCCCCGGTATAGCCGGCTTTGATCGCCTTGTCGTACCAAACCACCGATTGTTTGTAATTGTTGATCAACCGGTAGCATTCGGCTACCTTATAGGTAACATACGCCTTGTCTTCTTTTTTCCGGACAGTGGTAATGGCCTTTTTGTAAAGGTCGGCCGCTGCGAAATACTTCTCGTTATTAAATGCGTTGTCGGCGGCAACCACACTTGGTTTCTGCGCGCCGCAGGAGTAAAGAATAACTGCGATAGTTAGTGATAATACAAAACAGGAAAGGTGTTTTAATTTCATTGTAGCCTCGATGGTTAATTAATAAGGAAAATCTGTCCCTTAGTATCAAATAGCATACCGCAGGGAAAAATCAAATATAAATTATTTTAAACATTTACCTAAAAAGTGTGGAGAATTGCAGAATAAAAAAGCCCCTTCCTGTATGGAAAGGGCTTGATATGAATGTGATACGGTGTTATTTGACGAACAGCAGTTCCCTGAATTTAGGCAGGGGCCATTTCTCATCGCTGATCACCAGTTCCAACTTGTCCACATGGTACCTGATCGGTTCAAAATAGGCCTTTACTTTCTCATCATAATGAATGGCCTTTTTGCGTTCGTCTTCTATAATATTTCCTTTCTTGCGCTCTTCGATCATGTCTTCTACGGCTTTCTTTACAAAATTCACATGTTCCGAGATCTCTTTGATGAGATCCATCTGCGGCTCAGTATAGGTTTTGGAAAGCCCGATCTCTTTTAATCCCTTCACATTCTGCACCAGCATATTCTGGTACTCAACGGCGGTCGGAATGATCACGCTGGTTACCATTTCCCCGATCACCCTCGATTCGATCTGCAGCTTTTTCGTATAGTTTTCAAGACGGATCTCGTGGCGCGCATGGCTTTCGCGTTCGTTGTATACCTGGTTGTTGATGAAAAGGTCTGTCGACTTTTTGCTGATGTACGCGTCAAGCGCCTTAGGGGTGGTCTTAAGATTTGACAGGCCTCTCTTTGCCGCTTCCTTTTCCCATTCCTCGCTGTAGCCATTGCCTTCAAAACGAATGTGCTTCGACTCCTTGATATATCTTTTGATCACGGTCAGGAGCGCCACATCCTTCTTCTCGCCCTTCTTTACCAATTGCTCTACTTCCTTGCTGAACTGAACCAACTGGTCGGCCATGATGGTATTCAGCACGGTCATCGCTTCCGAAGAATTAGCCGAGGAGCCCACGGCTCTGAATTCGAACTTGTTGCCTGTAAAAGCAAAAGGGGAGGTACGGTTCCGGTCGGTATTGTCCAGCAGGATCTGCGGGATCTTAGGAATGCCCAGCCAGAGCGCATTGTTGGTGTCGGCTTTCTTGTTCACTTTCGAGGTTTCGATCTCGTTCAGCACCTCATCCAGCTGCGAGCCCAGGAAGATCGAAATGATCGCTGGCGGCGCTTCGTTGGCGCCCAAGCGATGGTCGTTGCTTACCGATGCGATGCTGGCTCTCAGCAGGTCGGCATGCTCGTGCACCGCTTTAATGGTATTAACAAAGAAGGTCAGGAACATGAGGTTGTTCTTCGGTGTTTTGCCCGGCGACAACAGGTTCTTGCCGGTGTTCGTGATCAGCGACCAGTTGTTGTGCTTGCCCGATCCGTTCACACCCGCGTACGGCTTCTCGTGTAATAAGACTTTAAAATGATGGCGGCGTGCTACCTTATCCATCAGGTCCATCAGCAATTGATTATGGTCGATCGCTAAATTGATCTCTTCATAAATAGGCGCACACTCGAACTGGTTAGGTGCGACCTCGTTATGCCGGGTTTTTAAAGGGATGCCCAGCTTAATGGATTCCGTTTCGAAGTCCACCATAAAGGCATGCACCCGTTCCGGGATCGATCCGAAGTAATGATCTTCCAGCTGCTGACCCTTGGCCGACATATGTCCGAACAAGGCACGTCCGGTCATCATCAGGTCGGGACGGGCATGGTAAAGCGAAAGGTCTACCAGGAAATATTCCTGCTCGATACCCAGGGACGCGGTTACCTTGGTAATGCTTTTATCGAAGAACTGGCATACGTCTACCGCTGCCTTGTCTAATGCGTTCAGCGCCTTTAATAAAGGAGCTTTGTAATCCAGCGCTTCGCCGGTATAGGATACGAAAACGGTTGGGATACATAGTGTCTTGGCCGATCCTGATTCGATCACGAAGGCAGGAGAAGACGGATCCCAGGCGGTGTAGCCACGTGCTTCAAAGGTGTTGCGGATCCCCCCGTTAGGGAAGGAAGAGGCGTCCGGCTCCTGCTGAACCAGGGCGTCGCCCGTGAATTTTTCAATGGCCCTGCCATCCGCTCCGGGCTCGAAGAACGAATCGTGCTTCTCCGCCGTAGTGCCTGTTAAGGGCTGGAACCAATGGGTGTAATGGGTACAGCCTTTTTCCATGGCCCATGCCTTCATGGCAGAAGCTACCTGGTCGGCAACCGAACGTTCGATCAGTGTACCCGTATCGATGGCCGCTACGATGCTTTCGTAAGCTTCTTTCGACAGGTATTGCTTCATCTTGATGAGGTCGAATACATGAATGCCGTAGAAATCGGAGAGTTTGGAGGATGGAGGGTTTACCTGTATCGCCGGTCTCGACAATACAGATTCCAGTGCTTTAAAGCGGATCAGAGCCATTTTTTTGGAGGTTTGTGGTTTTAGACGCTGCAAAAATAATCAAGGATTTTATTTTTCTTGTCTTTTTTGAAAAAAGACAAGAAAAAATGATGATCTGCCTGTTTTTATAGGTGATTTTTTGTTTTTAGCTGGAAAAAATTCAAAATGATGGTTTATTTTGAGGTGAATTG
>CALNCF010000368.1 GCA_937875035.1 uncultured Sphingobacteriaceae bacterium
CATCATACATGCGCGCGCCCTTGTTCCGGATCCTCATGCAAAAGTGGACCTGCTGCTTACCGATAGCCGTAAGGTGGTCAATGCGGCGCGTTCCCTGTTCTTTGCCTTAGCGGGTAAAAAGGACGCGCATCTGTTCGTTACGGAGCTGTACAGGGAAGGGGTACGCAATTTTGTGATCACCCGGGATGATTTCCATACGGGGCCTTACCCCGAGGCTAATTTCTATTGGGTGGATGATGCGCTGAAAGCCTTACAGATGCTGGCTGCTGCACATCGTAACCAGTTCAGCTACCCGGTGATCGGGATTACGGGAAGCAACGGGAAGACGATTGTTAAAGACTGGCTTTACCAGCTGCTGAGCCCCGATCATCACATGGTGAGAAGTCCGAAAAGCTATAACTCCCAGATCGGTGTGCCGCTCTCGGTATGGCAGATGAACGAGTCGCACCAGCTGGCAATTTTCGAAGCGGGCATTTCTCTGCCGGGCGAGATGAGATCGCTGGAGCAGGTGATGCGTCCGAACCTGGGCATCCTTACCAATATCAAGACCGCGCACGACGAAGGCTTCAGTTCGAAGGATCAGAAATTACAGGAGAAATTACAGCTGTTCGACCGGGCACAAACCCTGGTCTATTCACCGGATTATGTAAGCGCCTCGGTCAGTATCAAAGCGCCGGAAAGGTTTACCTGGTCGTTCAAAGGCGAGGCCGACCTGCAGGTGATCCGGGTGGAGAAATTGGTGGGAAGATCGGTGATCCACGCTTTGTATCATTCGGAAGAAAAGAAGCTCGAAGTACATTTTACCGATGAAGCCTCGATCGAGAATGTCGTGGTTTGCTGGTCGGTGATGCTCTACCTGAGGTACGAAGATGAACAGATCGCGGAGCGTATGAAATCCCTGCATCCTGTAGCCATGCGGCTTGAGCTGAAGCAGGGGATCCATAACTGCTCGGTGATCAATGATAGCTACAGCGCCGATCTTAATTCATTATACATTGCCGTCGATTTTCTGAACCAACAGAAGCAGCATGCGAAAAAGACGGTGATCCTGTCCGACATCCTGCAATCGAAAGAAGAGAACCTTTATCCGCAGATCGCCGCGTTCTTAGCGCAGAATGGTGTGAACCGCCTGATCGGCATCGGCACGGAGATCTCGGCGCATGCCGCGGCTTTCCCGATGCAAACCCTTTTCTTCCCCAGCACCGAAGCCTTTATGGAGCGGGTGCAGGAGATCGCGTTCGACAGTGAAACGATCCTGCTCAAGGGAGCGCGTAAGTTCGGGTTCGAACGCATTTCGAAGCTGCTG
>CALNCF010000369.1 GCA_937875035.1 uncultured Sphingobacteriaceae bacterium
GCGGTTATTCCAGAGCTCTGTATCGCAGATGAACAGGTCGGGGTCGCCATCATTATCAAAATCAATAAAAGAGGCATGAAAGGAGTTATTCTCGATGCTGTTCACCGGCAGGTAATGCTGCTTCTCCAGGTTCTGCTGCTGGCTCAGGTAGAACTCGTTCTTTTGTCCGAAGATATTGAACACAAACAGGTCCAGGTCGCGGTCGTGGTCGGCATCTGCGATCGTTATACCCGCGGAGTTCCCGCCATCATTGGTGAAGGGCGGCAAGCCCGTCCTGATGAGTAAGTCTTTCTCTGCGGTGTAGAAACTATTCGGTCGGTTGTAAATATTGCTGATGGCGAGATCGAGGTCGCCATCGTTGTCCTGGTCGAACCAGACCGAATGGCGGCTCACCAGCGAATCGGCGTATAGCCCGGCTGTGCCTGACTTTACAAAGGACTGCGCGCAGAGCATGGCCGGGCAGAGTATGCCTGTAAAAAGGATTGAAAGTATACGTACCGGTGCTGATCCCATGCCTGCTGCCAAAACGCTTACATCTTTTCGGGAACTTCTATTCCCAGGAGCTTCATCCCCTGGTTAATGGCATTTCCGCATTGCTCGCAGAGCATCAAACGGAAATTCATCAGGTTTTCGTCTTCGAGCTTCAGGATCGGCTCATCATGATAGAACTTGTTGAACACTTTCGACAGGTCGTACAGGTAGTTCGCCAGCAGCGCAGGACTGTACGCTGCAGCGGCTTCTTCAATCACCGCAGGATATTTGCGCAACATGATGATGCAATCACGCTCCTGATCAGAGAGAGCACCCGTCACGATATTGTTCAGGGTCTTTTCTCCTGCTTTACGCAACACCGAACGGCAACGCGCATAGGAATACTGAATGAATGGCCCTGTATTGCCTTGCAGATCGATGGATTCATTCGGATCGAAGAGAAGACGTTTCTTAGGATCTACTTTCAGCAGGAAATATTTTAAGGCGCCCATGCCTACCTGGCGGTACAGGCTTGTTTTTTCTTCGGATGTAAATTCGGAAACCTTTCCCAGCTCTTCAGTCTGCGTTTGTGCCGAGGCGATCATTTCAGCGATCAGCTCATCCGCATCGACCACTGTTCCTTCCCGCGATTTCATCTTTCCCGATGGCAGGTCTACCATCCCGTAGGATAAGTGATAGAGCCCCTTTGCCCAGGACTTACCCAGCTTGTCGAGAATGAGGAATAACACCTTAAAATGATAATCCTGCTCGTTGCCCACTACGTAAATGGAGCGCTGCATGTGGTAATCCTGGTATTTCATCTGCGCGGTACCGAGGTCCTGGGTAATGTACACCGAAGTGCCGTCCCCGCGCAATACCAGCTTCTGGTCGAGCCCATCTTCTGTCAGGTCGATCCATACGGAATTGTCTTCTTTCCTGAAGAACACGCCTTTGGCAAGGCCTTCTTCAATAATATCCTTTCCGAGCATATAGGTATCCGACTCGTAATAGAAACGATCGAAATCCACACCCAGGGATTTATAGGTCACATCGAAGCCCTTGTACACCCATCCGTTCATCATCTTCCAGAGGTTGTACACCTCCGGGTCTTTCTGCTCCCATTTCAGCAGCATCTGCTGTGCTTCACGTATGATCGGCGCGTTCTTTTTGGCTTCATCTTCGGTCTGCCCCTCGGCCATTAGATCACTGATCTGCTGCTTGTAAGCCTGGTCGAACGCCACATAATATTTACCTACCAGGTGATCGCCTTTCATGCCGGTACTCTGCGGGGTTTCGCCGTTACCGAAGCGTTGCCAGGCCAGCATCGACTTGCAGATATGGATCCCGCGGTCGTTCACCAGGTTGACCTTGATCACTTCGTAGCCCGCAGCCTTTAATATCTCTGCCACGGAGTAGCCTAACAGGTTATTCCGTACGTGACCCAGGTGCAGGGGCTTATTGGTATTAGGGGAAGAATATTCCACCATCACCTTTTCGTTCTTTGCCGGGAGATTCCCGAAGAAGGGCTGTGAGGAGATGGCATTTAATTCGCTGATCCAGAAGGAGTCGGCAATCACCAGGTTAAGAAAGCCTTTCACTACATTATAAGCCTCGATCACGCTGATCTTTTCTTTCAGGTAATCGCCGATGGCCGCGCCGGTCTGCTCCGGTGATTGTCTGGAGAACTTCGTAAAGGGGAAGGTTACCACTGTGAGCTGGCCCTCGAATTCTTTCCGGGTATCCTGCACGGTGATCGCAGCGGCATCTGTTTCCTGCCCGTACATATGCCTTACGGCCTCGATCGTACAGTGTACGATCTGTGTATTGATATTCATGAATAATGTACTGTAAAGATGTATCGGAAAATATTAATCGTTAATGAGCTGGTTGGTTGCCCGCAGCAGTATCTCGAACGCATTCTCAGCCATGATATTCTGGCTGTCGAGGGTCGGGTTCACTTCCACCATTTCGAAGCAGCATACTTTCGGACTTTGCATTAGCCTGGCCACGAGGTTACCCGCTTCTTTCTCGGTAATTCCGTTCGGCACCGGGGTACCGGTTCCCTTGGAAATAGAGGCATCCATTGAATCTACATCGAAAGAAACATAGATGATGTCGCAATGATCCAGCATAGCCAAGGCTTCCAGGGCTACTTTCTCCACGCCCTTTCGCCGGATCTCGGCAGTGGTAAAGTTCTTTACCCCGTTCTTCTTAATGAGGTAATCTTCCTGCTTTTCGGTGTCGCGTACATTAATATATACTACGTCGCTGTATAATACCTTTGGACAGATCCCTCCTACGTTCTTCAGCTGGTACCAGTAATTGATCGTTTCCTGGTCGAGCTTGTTCACTTTCTGCTCGGTGTTGTCTTCACCCAGTGAAACCGCCATCGGCATGCCGTGCATGTTTCCTGAAGGGGTTGTATACGGAGAATGAATATCGGCATGCGCATCGATCCAGATCACGCCTAAACGCAATTTGGGGTTCGCGATCTTGATCCCTGCAATGGTTCCGCCTGCGGTGCTGTGATCGCCCGATAACAGGATCGGGAATTCATTATTTTTGATGGTACGGTGTACTTCTTCGCTTACGCGCTCATACATGGTCAGGATCCCGGAGATGCGCTTGGCAAAGGGGCTGCCTGTGGATTCGAGCAGCAGGTGGTTCTCATTGGGCACCTCTACCGATTTGTATTGTTTGAAAAAACGGCTTCCAAAGTCCAGTGCAGCGATCTTTACCGCATCTACTCCTAAACTTGCTCCCCGTGTGCCGGCACCTATCTCCGATTTCACTTCAATGATCCTTAGATCTCTCATAATAGTCTTCTGGGTTTAGAAACGAACAAAATAAGAAAAATCATTTCCTATTTCGTCATATTCTTCATTTAAAATATATTTTTGCAGAAATTAAAAAGAGTACATGCAAAGTTATAAGGAATTTCTGGATCTGAGTGTCGGCTTTCCACAGGAAGGTTTCGAGGTGATCGATGATGAGCTCTATTTTCATGACCTGAACCTCATGGAGCTGATAGAAACCTATGGCACTCCGCTGCGTTTTACCTATCTCCCTATCATTTCCAAGAAGATACAGCAGGCGAAGCTATGGTTCCAGCGGGCGATCGTCAATAATAATTACCGGGGTAACTATACCTATTGCTATTGTACCAAGAGCTCGCATTTCCGTCATATCCTGGAGGAGGCGCTGAAGAACGATATCCACCTGGAAACCTCGTCGGCATTCGATATGCCGATCATCGATACGCTGGAAAAGAAGGGGATCGTGCAGAAGGATATCATGGTGATCTGCAATGGCTTCAAGAGAGACCAGTACAAGCAGTATATCGTGGATATGATCCACGATGGCTTCACGAATATCATCCCGGTGCTCGACAACAAGGAGGAATTCTATTTCTATGATGATGAGCTGGATACAGGCTGTAACCTGGGTATCCGCATCGCATCGGAAGAGCAGCCTGACTCCCAGTTCTATACCAGCCGACTGGGCATACGGATGGAAGATGTGATCGATTTCTATCATTCGAGGATCGAATCGCATCCGAACTTTAAGGTAAAGCTGTTGCATTTCTTTATCAATTCGGGGATCAGCGATACGCAGTATTACTGGAACGAGCTGGAAAAATATGTTACCCTGTACTGCAAATTCAAGAAAGTAAATCCGGACCTCACACACCTGGACATTGGCGGCGGGATGCCGTTCAAGAATTCGCTTACCTTCGACTTCGACTACGAATACATGGTGAACGAGATCGTGAAACGGATCAAGGAGATCTGTGCGGAGCATGGGGTGCATGAGCCGGATATCATTACTGAGTTCGGAAAATATACCGTTTCAGAAGCCTCCGGCATCTTATATAAAGTACTGGGCCGGAAGCTGCAGAACGATCGTGAAAAATGGCTGATGCTCGACGGAAGCTTTATTACGAACCTCCCGGATGTATGGGCGCTGAACCAGCGTTATATCCTCCTGCCGATCAATAACTGGGACGCGGAATACGAACGGGTGAACCTCGGGGGTATTACCTGCGACGGCCAGGATTACTATAACCAGGAAGCGCATATGAGCAACGTGTTCATGCCTAAGACACGGAAGGTGCAGTTCCTGGGCTTCTTCCATACCGGGGCCTACCAAGATGTATTAAGCGGCTACGGGGGTGTGCACCACTGCCTGCTGCCTACGCCTAAGCATATCCTGATCCGTAAGAACCGCGACGAAACATTTAACTATGAGGTATTCGGGGAAGAGCAGAACAGTAAGCAGGTATTAAAATTACTGGGGTACAATTCCTGATCACATACTTTACGGGGCGGTGGACTGTCTATGGATAAGAATATCAGCTTATTGCCGGAGAACATAAACCGCCTGGTGGTATTAAATGCCGCAGATATTTCTTTGCTGGAGGAGCATGCCCGGATACGGAGCTTCCGTAAGGGTGATCTTATTAATGCTCCCGGCGAGATCAACCGCTACACCAACCTGATTGTTAAGGGCAGCGCCCGCACCTTTTATACCGATGCCGAGGGTAACCAGCATAACATCCAGCTGGGCATCAGCAACTGGTGGATCGGCGATTACTCCAGCTTCATCACCCAACAACAGGGGCTGCTGTATACCGAAGCCCTCGAAGCCACTGAGCTCATTTCCTTATCATACGAAAGCCTGCAGCTTATCTACGACCGCTCGCCGGCTACAGAACGTTTCTTCCGGATCATGGTGCAGAAAGCCTACGCATCCTTCCAGAACCGGATCCTGCATAACCTGAGCATGGACGCGGAAACGCGTTATACCCAATTCAGCCAGGCTTACCCTGAGATGGACCGACACATCGCGCAAAAGCATATTGCCTCCTACCTCGGCATGTCGGCGGAGTTCCTGAGCAAGATCAAGAAACGACTGGTGCAGAAGGCACGGAAGAGAACATCTGTATAATTTATCGCCTGAGGCGTTCAAGGGCTTCGCCGAGCGTACTCACAAAGTTCACCTGCTTTCCTTTATTGCTCTCGAATATGAAATCGCGGATGCTCTGGCCGGGATACCCGGAGAAATCACCTACGATCGCCAGCCTTACCCGGTAATTGGCGAATTTCTGTAATATTTCTCCGGCAATGCCATTCTTCAGGTCGAAGAATTCGGGGCTGATATTCTTTTCATATAAGATGATCCTACCACAATCCTGGTAATAGAGGCTGCCCAGCAAGTCCAGACCATCCTGTGCATTCCGGATCAGGAGCTCATCAGCAATCACTTCGGCGATCTTCTCCTCTCCTGTTCCATGTACTTCAATCTTCATCGTGCTTATTTATAAAGTCGTAAAGGTATGGATTCAGGGGCTTACGCGAGGCGGTTGAGAAAAATTTCCAGCCTGCGGTTAAAATCTTCCGGCTGATCCATGTTCGACAAATGTCCCGCTCCAGGGATCGTTTCCAGCACTGCTCCTGCGATCTTCGCCTGCATGGCCTGCGATTGCTTTAAGGGGGTTACCTCATCTTCCTCTCCGCAAATAATTAATACCGGCACCCGGATCTGTCCGAGGATGCTGCATGTTTCACTGCGTTCGGCCAATGCCTTTAAGGTTGCCGATACCACCTCCACCGGGGTGCGGGTAATGATATTCCTGACCTGGATCACCCGGTCTTTACGATGGTTGTGCGTTTCCCTGGAAAAAACCTTATCTGTAAAATCTATCGCGAACTCCTGCAAGCCTTCGGACTCGACCTGTGCGATGCTTTTGAAACGCTTCTCTTTGGCTTCTTCGGAATCGGCAATGCACTGCGTATCGCATAAGACCAGGGCTTCGAAACGCTCGGGATAACGGCTCACCGCGTTCAAAGCGATATACCCTCCCATCGACAGGCCGCAAACCACTGCCTGCGGGATCTCCAGGGCATCTAACAACTGCACCAGGTCATCGGCAAACAAAGGAATGCTCAGGAACAATCTCCCCGCCGTGGAGGCGCCGAAGCCCCGGATATCGTAGGTGATCACCCGGTGGGTCTTGCGGAAGTGCGCAGCCTGTTCCTGCCAGGTAGACTGGTCGAAGGGAAAGCCATGGATAAAGACCAGGGGCTTGCCCTGTCCCGTGTCCGTATATGCGATCTCCGCATCATTTATTTCCATTCGCAGCGCAGGGTTGTGCTGCGGGCTTTCCAGGTCGTCATACATTTCCAGTTCCATCTTATATGTGTTTAGGGGCGCTATCGCAGCTATGCAAAAATCATGCGCGCATAAATATACGTCCTGCTGCACAACTTGAACCAGTTCAACTTTTTTCAGCCCGGTTCCTGAAATCTTTGTCCTTACATTTTAAAACAAGATATATGGAAAAGTTTTTCAGGCTATTGCAGACAGACGATCATGTTTCGGGACTGATCTGCCGTTTAACATTAGGAATCGTGATGCTGCCACATGGGCTGCAATTATTGCCGGGCTGGTTCGGGGGCTATGGTTTCGAAGGAAGCATGGCGTATTTTACGCAGACCAAGGGAATGCCCTGGATACTGGGCTTCCTCGTGATCATGATCCAGGTATTCGGTTCGGCAGCCTTGTTGCTGGGCTTCGCCGGCAGGCTAATAGCCTTTGGCATGCTGGTGATCTTCGCAGGGATGGTGCTCAGCACTCATGCCCATCATTTCTTTATGAACTGGCACGGCGACCAGCAGGGCGAGGGCTTTGAATACCATATACTGGCCATGGGCCTGTCGCTTGTCGTGCTGCTGAAGGGTTCGGGAAAATATTCCGCAGACAGGCTGCTGATGCGCAGACGCTGTGGCTAAACGTCGAACTTATCCAGCATGCGGATCAGCACCTCGTAATCCTTAGGGTACGGCGCCTCGATCACTACCGGGCTTTCGTCGATCAGCTTAAAGCCCACCTCTTTGGCATGCAGCGCGAAGCGTTTCATCATCGGCTGCTCTTCCTGGTCCTTCCCGGCTTTGTATTTACGTTTGATCTGTGAAAGATATACGGGCTTCCCGCCATAGGTTTCGTCCCCGGCAATGGAGGCTCGCTGGGTAGCCAGGTGGATACGGATCTGGTGCATACGCCCGGTGAGGGGCTGGCATTCTACCAGGGTATAATGCTTGTAGAACCTGATGGAATTGAAAATGGTTTCGGCACGCTTGCCGTCTGACCGGCTGATGGTCACCGTGCTGCGACCTTGGTTCAGGATCGGAAGATCGATCTTCAGGTTATCGAACACGTGATGCCCGTCGATCACGGCATGGTAGATTCAGGTGTCTTAGCGATTACGAGGGCTCCGGAGGTTTCCTTATCCAGTCGGTGACAGATCTGCGCGTCATCACAATAGGCTTTCGCCATTTTCAGTAGGTTCATGGTCTCGCCCGCACGGTCATCCAGGGTACTTAAAAAAGCGGGCTTGTTCACCACGATCACTTCCTCGTTTTCGAACAGGATCAGGTCTTTAAAATTCGGAATCTTCATATCGGCAATGCTAATGGAAAGGAGGCAAAGGTGCGAAATATATTCCTGATATCCATTCGCGCAAGCGCTGAATTACGCGGGAAATTATGCCTTTTTAAGAGTAAAGGCGAAGGTCGTCCCCACCCCTGGTGTGCTGCGCACGTTGATAGTCTGGTTGTGCGCCTCGATAATGTGCTTCACGATCGACAGGCCAAGACCGGTTCCGCCGCGTTCTCTCGAACGGCTCTTATCTACCCGGTAGAAACGTTCGAAGAGGCGTTGCAGGTGCTCTTCGCTCACACCGATGCCATTGTCGGTGATCTCCACCAGCAGGTTCTCGTCCATGTCGTAGAGACCGACCAGGGTGTGTCCGTCGTTCTTACCATATTTGATGGAATTGACGAGCAGGTTCACCAGTACCTGGCGGATACGGTCTTTGTCGGCTTCTACGATAAAAGGATGCGCACAGCCCTCTTTAAAGTCGAGGGTAATGTTCTTTTCCGCGGCCTTCAGCTCCATGGAGTCGAAGATATCGTGGATCAGGTCCTGGATCTCGAAGGTTTCCATCTCCATCGTCATAAACCCTGATTCCAATTGGGAAATGGATTCCAGGTCTTCGACCAGGGCGGCAATACGATCGGTGCTCCGGGCGGCTTTCTTCAGGAAGTGCACCATCACTTCCGGATCGTCCATGGCGCCGTCCAGCAGGGTGTTGAGATATCCCTGGATATTGAAAATGGGTGTTTTTAATTCATGGGACACATTGCCGAGGAATTCTTTGCGGTATGTTTCCATCTTGCGCAGCTGCGCGATCTCCATCGACTTGTCTTCGGCCCAGAGCCGTACTTCTTTCTCCACATCGGTAATCGGGTCGAGGGTACTCAGGTCCGGGTTCTTGGCGGGCTCCAGCCGCTTTATTTTCAGGTTGTGAATATTTTTATATACCAGCTTGATCTTGCGGTAAATGAACACTTCGATCGCATATAAGAACAGGAAATAGGTCGAAAAGAAGGTGATCGCCGTAATGGAAAGCAGGATCACGATGTTCTTTTCCAGGAAGAACGAGAAAAAACCAACAAGAAGGGCAACGATCAGGGAAGTATAGAAAGAGATGCTTCTCGGGGTCGGATTTTTGGTCATATTTCGAATTTATAGCCCACACCCTTCACGGTCGTTACATAATCGTCGCCCAGCTTTTCGCGGAGCTTGCGGATGTGCACATCGATCGTACGGTTGGTCACTACCACGGAATCTTCCCAGATGTTATTCAGGATCACTTCCCTGGTAAATACCTTGCCGGGCTTGGAGGCTAATAAATATAACAATTCAAATTCTTTCTTGGCAAGCACTACCTTGTTGCCGCGCTGAAACACCAAATAAGCTTCCCGGTCGATCACCAGGTCGCCGATCTCCAGCTTGTTCTCCACTTCGTTTTCCGATTGTGAGTTACGGCGCAGGATGGCGTTGATCCGGCTGATGAGCGCGCGGGGCTTGATCGGCTTCGCGATATAATCGTCGGCTCCTACGTTGAAGCCTGAGATCTCGGAGTACTCTTCGCTCCGGGCCGTCAGGAACACCATGAACGTGGTCTTGAATTCAGGCATGGCCCTTAGCTGGCGGCAGGTTTCGATACCGTCGAGCTTCGGCATCATAATATCCAGGATGATCCGGTCCGGGGTATGCTTCTTAGCCATTTGTATAGCTTCCAGGCCATTGTTCGCCGTGAAAACCGTGTAGCCTTCTTTCTTCAGGTTGTATTCGATCAGTTCCAGGATATCCGGTTCATCGTCTACAATCAGGATCTTTTGCTTGTTCGTACTCATAAGTAGTAATTTGCTTCGAAAGTACCGGTGCTATACAATCAATCGGTTAACTGTATGTTAAACAATTGTTAAATAGTTAAGGTTAAATTTAAACTATCTTATGCTTCACTAAACAATTTCTTTAAGAATTCTTCCAGCTCCTCGCCTCTCAGGTTCTTTGCTACGATCTTTCCGTCTCTGTCGATCAGCACGGTAGCCGGGATCGCGTCCACCTTATATAACGCGGCAGCGGCTGAATTCCAGTATTGCAGGTCGGATACATGGATCCAGGTCAGCTTATCGTCCATAATGGCCTTGGTCCAGGCTTCCTTGGTCTTATCCAGCGAAACCCCGTAAATCTGGAATCCCTTACCCTTATAAGCATTGTAAAGCTTCACCACATTAGGGTTCTCCTGGCGGCAAGGGCCGCACCAGGATGCCCAGAAGTCGATCAGCACTACCTGTCCTTTAAGCGATGACAGGGATACCATCTTGCCTGTCGGGTCCGGCAAATTCAGCTCCGGGGCCGGCTGACCCACGGCCAGCTTCCTGTAATCGTTGAATTTGTTGATATATAACCTGATGTATTCGCTTTGCTGTGCTTCAGCCGGGTATTTGTCCAGGATGCTTTCGATATAGGTGATATTTTCGTCCATGTTCAGATAGGACAGCGCGTATACCGCAACGATGGGGTCCTTGCTTTCGCTGATGAAGCTCTTGATGTCGTTCACCTGCTTGCCGATCACCTCCATATAACGGGCCTCCAGCTTTTTGGAGATCTCCTGAATATCTGGGGAAGCCTGGTTACGCACCATCTCCGCCTGCAGGTTATTGATCTCGTTATAGGTGTTAATGAGGATGGTATTTACTTTTTTAATCGATTCGGAGGCTTCCGATCCTTCGATCTTGTAATCGCTCAGGGTCTTGGCTTTATCTACCGTTACTTTGACTGATGATTCATTATCCAGCACCAGATCTACAGCCGCTTCGTTATTGAAGATCAGGCGGTACACCCCGCGATCGGGCACGTTGCCAAGGAACTTGAACCTGCCGTTGTCTGTCAGCTCCATCGAATCGAGGATGGTCATCTGCCCGGCGATCTTCTCCAGGAATACCTTATCACCTGCTTTGGCGCCGATGAGCTCACCGGTAATTTCATATCCATTCTTCGGGGCACATGCGTAGAGCAGGCTTATACCGCCCAGTAATACCCATAAAATCTTCTTCATCGTGTGTGGAATATAGGTCCGCATTTTTTTAACAATTATTTCTCTAACGCTTCAGCCAGCAGTTTGTTGGCTTCCTTCGGATCGAGCTTGCCCTTAGCCAGCTTCATCACCTCGCCCATGAACAACCCAAGCAGGTTCTCCTTGCCGGCCTTGTATTCGGCTACCTTCTCCGGGTATTTCGCCAGAGCTTCCTGTATAAAGCCCTGCACATCGTCGGAAGAGGTATTGATCAGCAGGTTGTTTTCGGTAGCGATCTGCTCCGGGCTGGCAGATGTATTGCGGATCATCTCCGGGAATAAACGGTCTTTGGCCATGCTCGAATTGATCTTGCCGCTGTCGATCAGCTCGATGAGCTCTGCGATGCGCGATGCGCTCACCGGGAATTCCCTGATCTCTACAGCCTGCTCGTTCAGGTAAGATTTTACCGGGCCCATGATCCAGTTGGCGGCTGCTTTGTAATGAGTCGTATGTTTGATCAGCTCATCAAAATAGAACGCGATCTCTTTATTTTCCAGCAGGTTCGCCGCATCATAAGCGGAAAGCCCGTAAACGCCGGTATATTTCAGGAACAACTGTTCAGGCAGCTCAGGCATGTGCTCGCGGATGGAGTCTACGTACGATTGCGCTAACTGAACCGGGGGAAGATCGGGTTCCGGGAAGTAACGGTAATCATTGGCCATCTCTTTCGAGCGCAGCACCGATGTGATGCCGGAGCCCGCGTCAAAGTTCAGGGTATTCTGATCGATATGACCACCCGCTTCGATCACGTCGATCTGGCGTTTCACTTCATATTCAATAGCCCGCTGTACATTACGGATGGAATTCAGGTTCTTCACCTCGCAGCGGTTACCCAGCTTCGTATCTCCCTTTTTACGGACGGAGATGTTGGCATCGCAACGCATGCTGTTTCCGTCGCAGATATCAAGGTATCTCAGCACCTTGCGGATCTCGGCCAGGTAAAGCCCTGCTTCTTCGGCAGAACGGATATCGGGCTCCGATACGATCTCGATGAGGGGTACGCCCGCGCGGTTCAGGTCGATCAGCGAATCGTACACATCCTGGTCGTGCATGCTCTTACCCGCATCCTCTTCCATGTGAATACGGGTAATACCCACGGTCTTCTTTGTGCCATCGGCACGTTTCAGGTCGATATGTCCTTTCGTACAGATCGGTGTGGTATCCTGGGTGATCTGGTATCCCTTGGGAAGATCGGCGTAGAAATAGTTCTTACGCGCGTACTGGTTATCGAGACGGATCTCGCAATCGGTCGCGACCCCCATTTTGATCGCGTACTCGATCACCTTCTCATTCACCATAGGCAAGGTGCCGGGGTGCCCGAGGGTAATAACCGAGATGTTCGTATTGGGATCATCGCCGTAACCGGCGGAATCGGATGAATAAGCTTTGCTCAGCGTAGATAGCTGCGCATGAATCTCCAGCCCTATCACGGCTTCGTACAAATCGTATTTGCTGTCTGACATATACTCAAATAAGGCCCAAAGATAATAAAATACCGGCAGTGTCCGAGGACTATACGAAGGACTCAGATCATGCCTTTCAGGATGGAATAATATTCCAGGAGGGCTTCCCGGTGATCTTTACGGAGCAGGATAAAACGGATCGCCGAAATAAGACGGCGGGC
>CALNCF010000370.1 GCA_937875035.1 uncultured Sphingobacteriaceae bacterium
CGATGGTATCGGCTTCTCCCCTGATCTCTTCAAATACATTTTCATCGAGGTCGAGCAGGCGCAGAATATCGTTCAGCGGGGTCTTTCCGTCGAATACATAATTATGATCGTCGAGTTTTGAATAACGCAGCTCATCATCTGCTTCATCGTACTCATCGCTGATGTCGCCTACGATCTCTTCCAGGATTTCTTCCAGGGTTACGATCCCCGAGGTACCGCCATATTCATCCACTACTACGGCAATGTGTGTATGCCGCGTCCGGAATTCTTTTAAGAGGTCGTCGATCTTCTTGTTTTCAGGAACAAAATAAGCCGGCCTGATCAGGTCGTGCCATTTGAAATCATCCTTATCGCGGTGGATCAATATGTCTTTTACGAACAGCATGCCGCGGATCGTATCCAGATTATCTTCATATACCGGGATGCGTGAATAGCGGGTATCCTTTATTTTCCTGTAGACTTCGTCGAAGCTCATCTCTATATCAAACGCCACTACATCCATACGGCTTCGCATGATCTGCTTCACCGAGATATTCCCGAAATTAGCGATCCCTTTCAGGATCATTTGCTCTTCATCGCTTTCTTCATTGATCAGGCCAGAATCGATCATCCTGTTGAATTCCTCATCGCTGATCCGGATCCCGGGGCTGAGTGTCTTATTGATGGCCCTGGTGAGGAACAACAGCAACATGATCACTGGTCGGAAAATCCATTGCGTCATCATCATCGGGTATACCATCCATTTCGAGAAGCGCAGGTAATGCTTCGCGGCGTACACCTTCGGAAAATACACAGAGGTAAGCAGCAGGAACAAGGTAATGATGAGCGAATAGATCAGCACATCGAACGCGACATGCTGCGCGATAAAAAGCAGGTTGCTCAGCAGGAATACGCCGATCACCACGATGGTAACCAGCAGTAGTGTGTAGCTGATGGTGATGCCGGCCTGGAGGCTGGCAGGCTTATCGAGCAGGCGTAGCAACAGCCGGTCGGTTTTGTGCTCGCTTTTCTTTAGCTGGGCAATGTCTTTGGGCTGTATCGCCGCGAAAGCCGTATTGCTCGCTGTAAGAAATCCGATAATAAAGGTGAAGAACAGGAAGGTAGCAATGAAATAGAATAATTGGTCGGGCGCCAGTGCGGTTACCTGACCAATTATCATTACAGGGGGATATGGGTCTGCTGAAGTTTCCAAGGAAGCTAAGTTAAGGTTTTTTTAGAATGGAAGATCGTCGCCCGTGTCATCCGTCGAAGGATTATTCATGGGTTGCGACTTATTTTCCGGTTTTTCATATGAACCCTGGTTCTGGCTGTAGCCGCCCTGGCCCTGGTCCGTATTGTCGCTCTTGCGCCCGAGCATGGTGAAGTTATCAGCCACGATCTCGGTGGTATATCTTTTATTACCCTCCTTATCGTCCCAGGAACGCGTTCTTAATTTACCCTCTACGTAAACGAGCTTGCCTTTTTGTAAATACTTTTCAGCAACATCAGCCAGGCCTCTCCAGCATACAATGTTATGCCATTCCGTCTGATCCACTCGCTCACCGTTACGGGTATAGCTTTCTGAGGTCGCCAGGGTAAATGATGCCACGGACACGCCTCCCTCCAAATGCCTTACTTCCGGATCCTTGCCCAGATGTCCGACTAAAATTACTTTGTTGACTGACATAGATTTATCATATTTTGATGCCTGAAATTAGGCAAATTTTTCTAAAAAGGAATCGATTAACCGGGGTAATGCAAAATTCATTAACTCTTCATCCTTAACAAATACGAACTGTTCAGACAGATCAGGGTATTTTCCCGCAAGGTCCACCTTCCAGAAGCGTGCGTACAGATGCTGGTGCGAAAGTACATGTTTAATTTCATGACTGATGGAACGGATGCTGTACTTCTTGTTACCAAACAGCTTTTGCCATTCATCACCCTGCATTAGCTCCTGCTCGCTCAGCTGCGAAGGCGTTTCGATCAGCGGGAACTCGTACATATTCTTCCAGATATCATTATCCGTTCGCTTGCGGATATATAAGCCTGCGTTCTCTTTAATAAGAAAGTAATTCAGGTAACGCTTCCTGATCTTCGTATTCCTGATCTTCACGGGGAGCTGGCTTACCTTATTCTCCCGGAAGGCTACACAGCCTTCGCGGAGCGGGCATATGCTGCAATCGGGGTTCTGTGGCTTGCACTGTATAGCCCCGAATTCCATGATCGCCTGGTTATGCATAGCCGGCTGCAGCGGGTCGATGATCTCGTTGGCGATCTGCGTAAAGATCTTTTTCCCCTGAGTAGAGTTGATCGGTGTATCGATGCCGTAATACCTTGCCAGTACCCTGAACACGTTTCCATCTACCACGGCCTGAACTTCGTTGTATGCGAATGAGGATATGGCTGCTGCTGTATATTCCCCGATTCCTTTCAGCTTGATGATTTCCGCATACGAGCCCGGAAAAACAGACTGGTATTCATCACGGATCTGCCTGGCGGCGGCATGCAGGTTCCTGGCCCGGGAATAATAGCCCAGCCC
>CALNCF010000371.1 GCA_937875035.1 uncultured Sphingobacteriaceae bacterium
GGTCACCGAAACGATCCGTCTTCACCAGAAAACAGATACGAAGACAGCCCGCGAAAAAACCATCCGCCTTTTTAACGAAGTCCAATTGCCCCGTCCCGAACAATTGTACGATTCATATCCGCACCAGTTGTCGGGAGGGCAGAAGCAACGCGTGATGATTGCCATGGCGCTCAGTTGCGATCCCGAGATACTCATCGCAGATGAGCCGACTACAGCCCTTGATGTAACTGTTCAGAAGACCATCCTCGACCTGCTGAAAAAGATCCGTGATGAACGGGGCATGACCATGATCTTTATCTCACATGACCTCGGAGTGATCGCGGAATTATGTGATCGGGTGATGGTCATGTATAAAGGAGATCTCCTGGAACAGGGAGATGTACAGGAGGTCTTTACAGATCCTCAGCACCCTTATACCAAGGGTTTGCTGGCCTGCCGCCCTTCGCTGGCATACCGTCTGCGCAGGCTGCCCGTGGTAGCAGATTTTATGAAGGAGGCCGGAGCTCAGCAGCCGGGTGTGGAGGAGGTGATTGCGCAGTACCTGGTAAGCCCGGCAGACCGCGAAGCGCAGCTGCACAAACTATATCAGCAGGAACCTGTTTTAAAGGTCGAAAGCCTGAGCACCTGGTTCCCGGTGCGTAAGGGTATCTTTGGAAAAGTAGTGGACCATGTGAAAGCTGTCGACGACATCAGCCTGGAGGTATACCCTGGCGAAACCCTCGGCCTGGTAGGCGAATCAGGCTGCGGTAAAACCACGCTCGGAAGAAGCATCTTACGCCTTATAGAACCTACTGCCGGAACCATTACATTCCAGGGAACAAAGATCCGTGAGCTCAGCACCACGGAAATGAGAGCCATGCGTAAGGATATGCAGATCATCTTCCAGGATCCGTATTCCTCGCTGAATCCCCGGTTCACGGTAGCGAAAGCGAGCATGGAGCCTATGGAGGTACATGGCATCGGCAGCGATACGGAAGCGCGCCGGCATAAAACGATACAGCTTTTGCAGCGTGTAGGGCTGAACCCCGGGCACATGGATCGTTACCCGCATGAGTTTTCAGGAGGACAGCGGCAACGGATCTGTATTGCGAGGGCTTTGGCTATGGATCCCCGTTTTATCATTTGCGATGAATCGGTATCCGCGCTCGATGTGTCGGTGCAGGCGCAGGTGCTGAACCTGCTGGCCGAGCTAAGGGAAGAGTTCGGACTGACTTATATTTTTATTTCTCACGACCTGTCGGTGGTCAAGCATATCTCCGACCGCATGATCGTGATGAACAGGGGAAAGATCGTGGAAAGCGGAGATCCGGACGAGATCTACCACGATCCGAAAGAAGCATATACCCGTAAGCTCATCAGCGCTATTCCCTGCGCTGCGAGGAGGCTTACCCATTAAAAAATAAACTTGGGATCGCTGCGCAAAAAAATAAATCCGCAGCATCCCGTAACCAACAAAGAATGACAAAGAAAAAAAATAGTGCGATGAGAGGTATCCTCACCCAATTGGTGATCGATACCTTTACCGGCAATGTGTCGCAGGCACTGAACTATAAACAGGTATCCGCCAAACTCAACATCAACGATGACGAAACCCGGGGGATCATCCATGAGATCATCCTCGACCAGGTACACAAAGGCCTGATCGTTGAAGTGGAAAAGGGCAAATACCAGATGAAGGAGCGGGAGAACCTGCTGACCGGTAAGGTCGACATGAGCGGCTCCGCCTACCTGGTTGTGGAGGGTATGGATGAAGACATCTACCTCGCTCCGCGCAAGCTGCGCAATGCCTTGCATGGCGACCTGGTGAAAGTATTCGTATACGCTAAACGGAACGGCAAGAATCTCGAAGGAGAAGTGCTGGAAATTATCGAACGTGCGCGTACGGAGTTTACAGGCGTGGTGCAGATCAATCCCCGTTTTGCTTTCCTGGTGCCCGATAATAAAAAAATGCAGCACGATATCTTCATCCCGCTGGATAAGCTGAATGGTGCAGAAAATGGGATGAAGGCCGTGGCCCGGATGACCGAATGGCCCGACGGAGTTAAGAATCCCTTCGGAGAGATCATTCATGTGCTGGGTGTGCAGGGCGCTCATAATACGGAGATGAATGCGGTGCTGGCAGAGTATGGCTTCCCGCTGGAATTCCCGGCAAAGGTAGAGCAGGAATCCAATGCGATCTCGACTGAGACCACGAAAGAAGAAATAAAGAAACGCAGGGATTTCAGGGACACGCTGACCGTTACCATCGACCCCTTCGATGCGAAAGATTTTGACGATGCCATCTCCTTTTAGAAGCTGCCGAACGGGCGTTTCCAAGTAGGCGTGCACATTGCCGATGTTTCACATTATGTGCAACCCGGTACGGCATTGGACGCGGAGGCGTTCGAACGTGGTACTTCGGTATACCTGGTAGGGAAGGTGATCCCGATGCTGCCGGAAAAGCTCTCGAACGAGCTGTGCTCGCTGAGGCCGCATGAAGACAAGCTGACCTTTTCGGCGGTGTTTGAAATGGACAGTGAAGGCCATGTGCACGATCAGTGGTATGGCCGTACGGTCATCCATTCCGATCGCCGGTTTACTTATGAAGAAGTATGGGAGATATTGCAGGATGAAAATTCCAAAGGAGATTATGCGGAAGAGCTTCGGATCCTGAACGGGTTGGCGTATAAGCTAAGAGATGCGCGCTTCAGGGATGGAGCCATTAATTTTGAAACTACGGAAGTCAAGTTCAAGCTGGATGAAGATGGTAAGCCGATCGGCGTTTATGTAAAAGAACGGAACGATGCGCATAAGCTCGTGGAAGATTTCATGCTGCTCGCTAACCGTAAGGTAGCGGAGTTCATCGCGACCAAAGGAAGCAAGCGCAACTCGCTCACCTTTGTTTACCGCGTACATGACACTCCCAACGAAGAGGTGCTGAACGACTTCGCCAAATTCGCTTCGCGTTTTGGCTATAAGGTGCAGACCAAAAATCACAAAGAGATATCCAGGTCGCTGAACCAGCTGATGACGGATGTAGAAGGGAAGAAAGAGCAGAACGTGCTCACCCAGCTCGCCATCCGTTCCATGGCCAAGGCGATCTATTCGACGAAGAAAACGAGCCATTATGGTTTGGCATTCGACTTCTATACACACTTTACTTCGCCGATCCGCAGGTACCCCGATGTGATGGTGCACCGTTTATTGCAGCACTACCTCGACCATGGCAAATCGGTCGACCAGGAAGCCTATGAGAAGATGTGCCTGCATGCTTCGCAGATGGAGAAACGTGCCGCGGATGCCGAGCGTATGTTCATCAAATACAAGCAGGCTGAGTACCTGCAGGACAATGTGGGCCAGGAGTTCACCGGGATCATTTCGGGTGTAACAGAATGGGGTATTTATGTGGAGATCATCGAGAATAAATGCGAGGGCATGGTTCGCCTGCGCGATATAGATGATGATTTCTATGTATTGGATCCTGTTAATTACTGCATCATCGGGCAGCGTAAGAAACGCAAGTACCAGCTGGGCGATGAGGTGAAGATCCGTGTGCGCAAGGTAGACCTCTCCAAGAAACAGATCGACTTCCAACTGATCACCGATGGTGGCCCTTCGGCTTATGCCTCAGCTTCGCCGGCCCGTAAGCCCGGTACCGGAGGAGCGTCGAAAAGAAGCCAGTCCAGGAGAAAGAAGAAATAAGAATGTTTAATCCTAAAAATACCGGCAGCCGTAAGGCTGCCTTTCTGATAATAGATGAATAAGATCAGCCAGTTCCAGGAGCTTATTAACCAGGCCATCAGCGACCGGCCTTATACCGGCACCCCGGCCGAATTGTACGATCCCCTGAATTATATGATGAGCCTTGGAGGGAAGCGTATGCGCCCCTTGCTGGTGCTGATCGGTTGCGATCTCTTCGATGGAGAGGTGCAGAAAGCGCTGCCGGCGGCGATGGCCA
>CALNCF010000372.1 GCA_937875035.1 uncultured Sphingobacteriaceae bacterium
TATTTATGCCTCTGCAAGAGTTATTTTAACCCGGTAGACAGCCAGCAGATCCTGCACGAAGAACCTTTCTTCGTGGTGCAGGGCGATTTTTCCCGGGAAGAGCAGAGTGAGGCGGTTTACTGCGGATTCAAAAGGAACCATAAGAAGCAGTTCAAGATGAACGGCAAGGAGTACAGCCGTCTGGCGGATCATATCGGAGTATTTCCTCTGGTGATGATCTCTCCGTACGATAATAACCTGGTAACGGAGGGAAGCGAGGAGCGCCGGAAGTTCCTCGATAGCGCGATCTCGCAGGTGGACCCGCATTACCTCGACGACCTTATCTCCTATAATAAGGTGTTATCCAACCGTAATGCCCTGCTGAAACGTTTTGCGGAAACCGGCCGGACCGACCTGGAAATGCTGGAGGTGTATGATGAGCAGCTGATCAGCTATGGTATGAAGATCTTCCGCAAACGCCAATCATTCTGTGAGCAGTTCGTGCCCTTGTTCAATGAGATCTATTCAAACATCAGCTCGGATTACGAGGAAGTAAGCTTCCGCTATGAGTCGCAGTTGCTGACCCAGGATTTTGCTTCCCTGTTAAAGAATAATCTGCGTAAAGACACGGTGCTGGAACGCACCAGCGCAGGTATACATAAGGATGACCTGCATTTTATGCTGGGCGCGCATCCGCTTAAAAAGCTGGGCTCGCAGGGGCAGCAGAAGTCGTACCTTATTGCGCTCAAGCTGGCGCAGTACCGTTTCCTGGATGAGCAGAAAGGTTATAAGCCACTGCTCTTACTGGATGATATTTTTGATAAGCTGGATGATCGCCGGATCCGGCAGCTTCTGGAGATGGTGAGCCGCGAGCATTTCGGACAGATCTTTATTACCGATACCAATAGTGAGCGGATCCGCCAGATCTTCGGCGATATCGGAGTGGATTGCCGCCTGTTCGATATTGAACGCGGAGAGGTTAAAACAATGATGGCGGTATGAGGAAGTCGAACGAAGTGACGCTGAAAGAAGCGATCGAGCAATTGCTCGACGCGTACCGCATCCGCGGAGCCTACAAGCAGGCAGATGTGATCGGGCATTGGGAGGAGATCGCCGGGAAAGTGATCGCCGACCGTACCAAAGACCTGTACCTGAGAGATAAGAAGCTGTTCCTGAGGGTTGACTCGGCTGCCCTGAAGGCTGAGCTGATCATGATGAAGTCTACGCTGCTGCGCAAGGTAAATGAGCATGCAGGGATGCTGCTGGCGGAAGAGCTGATCCTGCTCTGAACGCAAAAAGCGGAACCCCTTATCTGGTGGTCCCGCTTTCCTGGATAAAATTTCTTACCCGGATTAGAATCTTTCAGCTGCGCTGAAGAAGAAATCTCCTTCGATCGCTGCGTTCTCATCTGAATCCGAACCGTGGATCGCATTCGCGTCGATCGATTTTGCGAAAAGATTACGGATGGTTCCCGCTTCAGCTTTCGCCGGATCAGTTGCGCCGATCAGCTTACGGAAGTCTTCGATCGCGTTGTCTTTCTCCAGGATGGCCGCTACGATCGGACCGGAAGACATAAAGCTTACCAGGTCGTTATAGAAAGGTCTTTCCTTGTGTACTTCGTAGAACTTACCCGCTGTTTCCGGGGTAAGCTGCGTGTATTTCATTGCTACGATCTTAAATCCGCCTTTAATGATCTTGTCTAAGATGCCGCCGATATGTCCGTTTGCCACTGCATCCGGTTTAATCATGGTAAATGTTCTGTTTGTAGCCATTTTGTTTGTTTTTCGTCTTTTTTTAATTCAGGCGCAAAGATAAGAGCAATTTCCTCAAAAAGAAGGGCTGAAGCCAGAAATTAAAGGGGTGTTTACAATAAGCTGATATGGGGTAATATACCCTGGCAGGCCCTTTACGGCCTTTTTAAATTAGGAGGGTGCCTTAGATAAATTTTAATAGATTTGCTGTTCTTTTTGAAAATGGCACAATTAGCGGATTTAATACAATGGCTTGCCGGTTCCCGCCGGATCGTAATTACCACGCATCATAAACCCGATGGGGATGCGATGGGCTCTTCATTGGGCTTATATAATTACCTGCTTAAGAAAGGGCACCAGGTACATGTGGTGAGCCCGAGCGATTATCCGCATTTTTTACACTGGCTGCCGGGTAATGCTGAGGTAGTAACCTATACCGAAGAGCTGGCGCGCGCGAAACAGCTGGTAGAGGAAGCGGAGCTGATCTTCTGCCTCGACTTTAATGCGCTTTCCCGGATCAACGAGCTGGGTGAGCTTGTGGCTGCTTCAGGCGCTAAAAAGATCATGGTGGATCATCACCTGGATCCGCAGGGTTTCGAAGATTTTGCTTATTGGGATGCGACGGCTTGCGCGACAGCGGAACTGATATTCCGCCTGATCGTAGACTTAGGTGATGCCGCGGCTATCGACCGGGATATCGCGACCTGCCTGTATACGGGGATCATGACGGACTCGGGCTCGTTCCGTTTCCCGAACACGACCTCAGGTGTGCACCGCATCATTGCCGCGCTGATCGATGCCGGAGCCAATAACTCACGTATTCATGAGCTGGTGTACGATAACAACCAGGAGAACCGTTTACGCTTCCTTGGTTACTGTCTCAGCAACAGGCTTGTAGTGATGCCGGAATATCACACGGCTTATTTTTATATTTCGAAGCAGGAGCTGGATAAGTTCCAGATCCAGACAGGAGATACGGAGGGGATCGTGAATTACGCCTTGTCGCTGAACGGGATCAAGCTGGCGGCTTTCATTGTAGACCGCGGACCTGTACGCAAGATGTCGTTCCGTTCGAAAGGAGAATTCCCCGCGAATGAGATCGCCCGGAAATATTTTGAAGGAGGAGGACACCGCAATGCGGCGGGCGGGTCATCATCGTTAAGCCTGCCGGAAACGGTAGACCGCTTTATACAGATCCTGCCGGAGTTTGAAGAAATGTTGAAGCAATAAGAATTAGTAGTCGGCAAAAAATAAAAAGAGAGTAGCAATTGGAGAGGAAAAACGTTCTGTTTTATAGAAGTAAAAATAGTTGAAAGAAATTTGCTGTTTATTGCCATCTTTTACCTGAATCT
>CALNCF010000373.1 GCA_937875035.1 uncultured Sphingobacteriaceae bacterium
AACAATACCAAGAAAGAGGCCATCGACGAGCTGATGATCCAGTCGGAAGAGATGGACAACTTCTACGCGGTGTATGTGGTGGATGATGCCGACCGCCTGGTCGGAACCGTTTCCCTGAAGAACCTGATCACCGCCCGTTCGAGCACCAAGATCGAGCATATTGTCGACGAAGATGTGATCTATGTCGAAACCGATACCGACCAGGAAGAAGTGGCGAAGATGCTGTCGCAGTATAACCTGCCCGGTATTCCGGTGGTAGATAAAAACATGTTCCTGCTGGGGGTCGTTTCCTTCGACGACGTGATCGACGTGATGGAAGAAGAGACAACGGAAGACATCCTTAAGATTTCCGGGGTATCGCAGGATGAAGAGCTGAGCGGTAACTGGCGCGAAGCGGTGAAAAGCCGCCTGCCCTGGCTGGTCATTAACCTGGGTACCGCCTTTCTCGCATCAGCGGTCGTACTCCATTTCCAGGATACGATCTCACGACTCACCATCCTTGCCGCTATTATGCCGGTTATTGCCGGAATGGGCGGGAACGCCGGAACACAGGCCCTGGCCGTTACCATCCGAAGAATTTCCCTGAATACCCTCCCTGATGCCAAGATCATTGGCGCTGTATCTAAAGAATTACTTGTTGGTTTGTGTAACGGGCTCGTTTGCGGGCTCATTGCCAGCATTGTGGCTATTACGCAGGGGCAGTCGTTCCTGCTGGGCGCGGTAGTATCCATGGCGATGATCGGTAACCTGATCATTGCAGGTGTAGCCGGTTCTGCTATTCCAATTATACTGGAGAAGCTGGGCTTCGACCCGGCGGTCGCTTCCTCCATCTTTATTACCGCCTTTACTGATGTGTTCGGTTTCCTCTTGCTTCTCGGGCTGGGCTCGTATTTCCTACTCTAAATGAAAATGATCGCGGTCGCGCAGGAAGGGATATAGCCTCCTGGTCTTTTTCAGTTGCGCTTTATGGAAGGATAGCGAAGCGGTTTCTTCCCCTTCAAGAGTGTGCAGCACTTCCCCCGCAGGATCTATAAAAACAGAATGCCCCGGGTGATCAATTCCCTGGCCATCAGCGCCCGTACGATTACAGGCCGCTACATAGCACTGGTTCTCCAGCGCCCGGGCTTTCAGCAGCATATCCCAATGGGCGATGCGTCGTTCGGGCCAGCTCGCTACAACCAGCAGCAGGTCATAAGACATCGTATTCCGCAGCCATACGGGAAAACGGATGTCGTAGCAGACAACCGGGAAGATCTTCCAGCCCTTGTACGGAATAAGCATCTGCTGATTACCCGCTGTAAAGGTTTCGTGCTCGCTTCCCAGGCCGAAGAGGTGATGCTTGTCGTAGAAAACAGAAGCTCCGTCGGGCTGCATCCAGATAAGCCGGTTATAGTATTGGCCTTCTTCACGGATCATCATGCTCCCGGTAATAACGGCCTGTTTTTTCGCGGCCTGCTCAGCCATCCAGCGCATAGTCGGGCCGTTCATTTCTTCCGCGAGGAGCGCGGCCTGCATGCTGAAGCCGGTGTTGAACATCTCCGGTAATACAATAATGTCGGTTTCCCCGGGGATTTCGCTGATCTTAGCCGAGAACATATTTATATTCTTTTCGGTATCTTCCCAATGCAAACCGGTCTGGATTATGCTTATTTTTAGCGCCTCGGATTCCTTCATACGATCAAATTAAGGCAAATGATTTTTAAAACAAAAGAAACCAAGCTCTTTGTCATCCTGGCCTGCTTTTTTATTGCCAACGCGGTGATCGCCGAGTTTATCGGCGTTAAGATATTTTCAGTGGAACAGACCTTAGGTATGCGGGAGCTGAACCTTTCCTTCCTGGGTTTCGAAAAGCTTTCGCTGAATATGTCGGCGGGGGTATTGAACTGGCCCATCGTGTTTATCATGACGGATATTATCAATGAGTATTTCGGCAAGCGGGGCGTACGTATGCTTTCGTATATCGCGGTGGCGCTGATCTCTTATGCTTTCATGGTGATCTATTTCTCGATCGTATTAACCCCTTCGGGTTTCTGGGTGACGAAAACACTGGCCGACGGAAGCCTGATCGACATGAACGCCGCTTATAACAATATGCTCGGGCAGGGCCTCTGGATCATCCTGGGTTCTGTAACGGCATTCCTGGTAAGCCAGATCATTGATGTGAGCATCTTTCACTGGATCAAAAAAGCAACAGGCGAGAAAGCCTTGTGGCTCAGGGCTACCGGCTCTACCGTCGTGTCGCAGCTGATCGACAGCTTTGTCGTGATCTTTATCGCGTTCTATATCGGCGGGAACTGGACCTTTAAACAGATCATCGCGGTAGGGCTGGTCGGCTATATCTATAAGTTCGTGGTCGCGGTTTCGCTCACGCCTGTATTGTATATCGTGCACAAGCTGATCGACTCCTACCTTGGGAAAGAGCTTTCGCACCGGTTATTGAAATCGGCGCAGGAGCAGGATTAACAAAAAGGCCCTGCATATACAGGGCCTTTGTATTTT
>CALNCF010000374.1 GCA_937875035.1 uncultured Sphingobacteriaceae bacterium
ACTTGCAGAAATGCGGATTGGCCGACAGGAACTGCGCGGGCGTGGTGCCGAGATCGGTGATCGCCTGCCCGTTGTAATAACAGGAGTTTGAGCCGGTGCCGAGGATCATGGCAATGCCCTCTTCCTTTCCGCAGGCGGCCCTGGCAGCAGCCAGCAGGTCGTGCTCAACCACGATGGTATCCGCCTTTATATAATCTCTGATGCAGTCTGCGATCAGCTTTTTGTTTTCATCGGTCGAACAGCCGGTGCCGTAGTAGTAAATCGTGTCGATCTGCAGGTCTTCCAGCTCCGGGGCCAGCTGCTCCGCGATGATCTCCCGGATGTGCTTTTCCGGGTGTACATAAGGGCTGATGCCTGCGGTAAGGATCTCCCTGAAAACCTGCCCGTTGTTTAAAACCACCCACTCCGTTTTGGTGCTTCCGCTGTCCGCTATTAATATCATCTTGGTCATTTTGCAAGCACAAATTAACTATATTCGTTGCTTATAAGATAATATTTATGAAAAGCTTTCAAAACATAAAAGCCGGGCTTATCCTGTCTGTCTTGGCTATGCTGTGCGGCTTCATTATGGGTGGGGTTTTCGGGGCTAATGAAGACGTGATCAAATCGAAGCTGAAAAATTCAGGTGCGGGGAATATAGAAACGGTCTACCAGGGCGATGCGGAGAAGATGAAGTCGGTAGTGGATAAATCCTGGAAGTACATGATCAGGGCACACCTTCACTGGGGTGTTATGGGTATAGGCGCGTTGGCGGTATGCCTGCTGATCGCGTTTGTAGGGAATTCTGTATGGGAGCAGCGGGGTATTGCGTTGTTCATCGGGCTTGGCGCCTGTATGTACGGAGCCTTCTGGATGATGGCTGGATTCGCGGCTCCGGCCCTGGGCTCCACCGGTGCGGGCAAGGAAGCGTATGGCTGGCTTGGCTGGCCGGGTGCAGGAATGTATATTCTGGCTACCGCCTGGACCATCAAAAATATTTTGTTCTATAAACCTGATCTATCACAATCTAACTAATGCAGAAAAATAAATACAAGGTATTCATGCCTTTTGCCTTTGCCCTCGTACTGGTACTGGGCATGTTCTTTGGCGCGAAGTTCAATTCAGAGCTACGCTCGGGAAATATGGGCAATATCTTCATCTCTGGGAATTCAGGCAGCAAGTTCGACCAGATCATCCGGCTCATCGACAAAAAATATGTCGATACCGTGAACATGGCGAAGATGGAAGATGAAACCATCCAGGAGCTGCTGGCTCATCTCGACCCGCACTCCAGCTATATCCCTGCCTCTGATTACAAGGCAGCCAACGAATCGCTCGAAGGAAACTTTGAAGGCATCGGCGTTGAATTCTATTTGCTGAATGATACCATCTTCGTCGTATCGGCTGTAAGTGGCGGACCTTCCGAATCGCTGGGGATCCGTTCCGGCGATAAGATGATTC
>CALNCF010000375.1 GCA_937875035.1 uncultured Sphingobacteriaceae bacterium
TGATCCCCGCAGGAAGCGTAACTGAACGCACAAGCGTATTGTTAGCCTTATTATAGATATTTAATTTTTGCGCGGCTGAGCCTTGGTATGCCCCGTCGATGGTTGCAAAATCGAGTGTTCCGAGAGAAACATCCTTTACACCATCCACGTTGATTTGGCTATTCACGTTCAGGGTGTTTTTATCCATTACGAATACACCTCCGTTGGTATTACCGCTGCTTACATATAAGCTACCGGCATCGGCAGATACACTGTTCGCCACGTAACCACCAATCTCTTTATAGCTGACACTGGTTGTGATGGCACCTGCATTCAAACCTATCTTTC
Source organism: uncultured Sphingobacteriaceae bacterium (assembly GCA_937875035.1). Classification (GTDB taxonomy): domain Bacteria; phylum Bacteroidota; class Bacteroidia; order Sphingobacteriales; family Sphingobacteriaceae; genus CALNCF01. The sequence goes on from CALNCF010000375.1 coordinate 328, forward strand.
CTACAAATGCCGGTGAGGTTACACCGGTTAATTTGTCGACATCTCTCGCGCCGGCAAAGAACAAATCTGTATTGCTTACGGTGAGCGCGCTGATATCTGTATTATTCAATAAGGCTGACTGGGAAAGCACCGGGCTGGCCGCGTTGCTCATGTCGATCACATCGATCGCGCCCGCATAAGCTGAGCTCTCGGTATTATAGGATACGTTGTTCCCACTACTTCAATATGCGTTGCTCTGAGCTTAACACCATTTAATGAAGGAGAAGTGATTTCTGCCACCAGGTTCAGGTTGTAGTTAGATGTAGAGTCTACAGAAGCGGAACGGTTGCGGCCACTTTGCTGACCGTATTCCACAATCGGGTAGATCAGGTCATCGCCGTGAACGGTCATACGCGCACCTGCATTGTTATCTATTACGATCCCGTTATTGTCTACGGGTTCGGTTTCTTCTTTCTTACAAGAAGAAAGTACCGCTGACCCCATGATCATGGCAAGTACCAGTGTTTTGATGTTATTGTTCATATTGCTTTGTTGTTGACAGCTTGATTGCAAAGCTCCGGCCGGAGCCTGTGCCAATCCAGTTATTATACTAAAAAAGCGGACCAGGGAACTTTAAAGGCCGAATTTTTTTATCCACGATATCGGTATCAGGCTCTTTTACACATTGGGAAAAATTCCAATAAAAGGAAAAATAACAATTTTGGGAATAAAAATGGCCGTACAGAACGGCCATCTATTAATATTATGTGGGTAAAATTCTTACTTCACACGCTCTACGTACTCACCGGTACGGGTATCCACTTTTACCTTATCACCCTCATTTACAAACAAAGGAACACGAATTTCCACCCCGTTGGAGATGGTAGCCGCCTTGGTTACGTTGGTTGCCGTATCACCCTTTACCGCAGGCTCTGTATATGTAATCAGCAGCTCCACATGGGTCGGGGTCTGGCCCATAATAGGCTCATCGCTTTCAAAGGCGATCATCAGGCTCATGCCTTCCGTTACAAACTTAGCGGCATCACCAAACAGTAATTTCGGGATATTGAACTGCTCGAAGCTCTCGTTATCCATTACGACAAAGAAATCGCCGTCCTCGTATAAATACTGGTAATCTTTCGTTTCCACACGGCAGATCTCCACCTCTTCATCCGTACGGAAGCGATATTCAACCAGTTTACCTGTCTTTACATTACGCATTTTAGCCTGGTAAAAAGCACGCAGGTTACCCGGTGTACGGTGGATATATTCATCCACAGATACTAATTCTCCATTAAATCGGAGCACATTTCCAGGTCTTACTTCAGAAGCTTTAGACATAAAATTCTTTTTTTATTGATTATCGGTTTTAAGTTGCAAAGATAATAATTTAGGTCATCTATCCATTTCACTCATTCCCTGCAAGCTCATTATTTATATTCCTGTATACGGAGCTCTGCGGAACAGAAGCTATACTCATTCTCCTGGTTAGAGCACACGACCAGGGTACGGTCTTTCCCGAAACGTTCGACGAGGCTATGATACCAGGCGATCCCGTGCTGATCAAGATTGGAACAGGGTTCGTCCAATAAAAGCAGGGGGGTATCGGAGCAGAAGGAGAGCAAGAGCTTCACCCGCTGCTTCATCCCGGAGGAATAATAACGGATCTGCTTGGCAGCCGCTTTCTCAAGGCCGGCCAATTCGGTCATCGAGGAAGGTGTAACCCCTGGCAGCATCTTCTTAAATGAAAAATGAAAGCTGATGAGCTCGGAAAGGGTCATTTCTTCGGGGAGCTCCAGGTAGGGGGCGGCGAGGCTAAGCTGCTTAAAGACCAGCTCGGCAGGAACCGGGTTACCGGATAATGAAAAGGAAATATGACCGGAACTGGGACTGAGCTGTCCGGACAGGATCTGTAAAAGCGTAGACTTCCCGGATCCGTTCGGACCCAGCACCGCGGTAGCGGAATACCGTTCAAACACAAAATCAATATCTCTGAAGATCCATTCCCTGTTAAATCTTCTGCTGATCTTATGCAGTTCGATTTGCATTAGTCGCGTGAATACCCTTTCATGATCCCGTTCGGGGAATCGTAGATAAATTCGAGGATGTCTTTCTTCTCCGGTGATTCAGGCGCGTCCTGCTCTACCAGGCCAATGGCTTTGGATAAGCTGTAGCCACGTACATATAAGGTACGGTAGATATCTTCGATACGGAGGATGGACTCGTCGGAGAAGCCACGGCGGCGCAGGCCCACCGAGTTAATGCCTACATAGGAGATCGGCTCCCGGGCGGCTTTGGTAAAAGGAGGAACGTTCTTACGTACCAGTGTACCGCCAGCCACAAAGCTGTGCGCCCCGATACGCAGGAACTGGCCGACAGCGGCCATTCCTTCAAGGATCGCATGATCGTCGATAGTTACGTGTCCTGCCAGGGTCACACTGTTCGCAAGGATGATGTTATCACCCAGGATACAGTCGTGCGCTACGTGAGCATAGGCCATGAGCAGGCAGTTCTTACCAACAACGGTCTTATATTTTTCCGCGGTACCCCTGTTAATGGTTACGCATTCGCGGATCACGGTGTTGTCACCTATTTCGGCCGTGGTAATCTCACCCTTGAATTTGAGATCCTGTGGTACACCCGAAATAACAGATCCGGGGAAGATGCGGCAGTTCTTACCGATCCGTGCCCCGTCCATAATCGTCACATTCGGTCCGATCCATGTTCCTTCGCCAATTTCCACATCTCCATAGATCGTCACGAACGGGTCGATAGTTACATTGTCAGCAATTTTTGCGTCGGGGTGTATATATGCTAAAGGTTGGGTCATTCTGCTTAGCTTTTCTTTACAATTTGTGCCATTAACTCAGCCTCCATTACAATTTTTTCGCCAACGAAAGCTGTTCCTTTCATCTGGCATATGCCGCGGCGGATCGGTGCGATCAGGTCGTTACGGAATATCACCGTATCGCCTGGTACCACCCGGTCTTTGAACCGCGCGTTCTCAATCTTCATAAAATAGGTCCAGTAGTTCTCCGGATCAGGTACCGTATTCAGCACCAGGATACCTCCTGTTTGTGCCATGGCTTCGATCTGGAGCACTCCGGGCATCACCGGGTTGCCAGGAAAGTGCCCGTTGAAGAACTCTTCGTTCATCGTCACATTCTTAACCCCTACCACATGGCTGGGCGAAATCTCGATAATTTTATCGATTAATAAAAATGGAGGACGGTGAGGAAGACGCTTCATGATCTCAATCGTATCATATACAGGCGCTTCGTTCGGGTTATATACCGGGATATTTTTCTTTGATCTTTCTTTTTTAATGAGCGCTTTGATCTTTTTGGCAAAGGCTACGTTGGCGGCATGGCCGGGTCTGGCTGCCATGATATGGCCTTTCAGCGGCATGCCGATCAGGGCCAGGTCACCAATCACATCCAGCAGCTTATGGCGTGCAGGCTCGTTCTGGTGACGAAGCTCGACATTGTTCAGGATGCCTTCTTTGGCTACCTCGATCGTAGGGCGGTTAAACAATTTCGCCAGGTGCTCGAGCTCTTCCGGGCTCACTACCTTATCGACCACTACGATCGCGTTGTTCAGGTCGCCGCCTTTGATGAGGTTATGCTTTAACAGCATCTCCAGCTCATGCAGGAAGCAAAAAGTACGGCAGGAGGAGATCTCTTTCTTGAATTCGGTGATAGACGATACGGCCGCGTGCTGGCTGCCCAGCACCGGAGAATTATAATCGACCATGACCGTAATGCGGTAATCGTCGGCATAAGGCATCGCCGTCATTTCAACCTGGCGCTCAGGCTCCGAATAGTAAATGTTCGCAGGAATGGTGAAGTATTCACGGTCGGCTTCC
>CALNCF010000376.1 GCA_937875035.1 uncultured Sphingobacteriaceae bacterium
TGAACGGCGCGCAGATCAGTGGCATTGTGAACCGTTCGAGGGGGAGCATGAGCGGAGTCCAGATCGGGGGTATACTGAATTACGCGGAAGACGCGAAGGGCATCCAGATCGGCCTCATCAATTACAGCGATTCCCTGGATGGCTATTCGATCGGCCTCATCAATATGGCGAAGAAAAATGGCGTGTACCGCTGGGAAGTGATGGCATCGGATGCCCTCTTCACCGGGCTGCGTTTCTCGTCGGGTGTGGGGAATGTATACAGCACCTTTACCCTTGGCGCTAAATATACCCGGGATGTTTACTGGGCGTATGGCATAGGCTTCGGGGTGCATTTCAAAGAGAAGCCGAGATACCGTCAGTTCGCCGAGCTCCACTGGTACCATGTGACCGAAAAGGAGCTTTGGAACAAGCATTACTTCAATCACCTGTTCAGCTTTCAGCGCGGGATAGAATGGAAGACCTCGCAGGGGCAAAGCCTGCTGATCGCTCCTTCGCTCAATATGTATTTCAGTCACCGCCGCGATAATCATTTCCGCGTGATCGAAGAAACGAAGTTTCCGCCGTATGCGCTGATCACCGCTAAAGGGGTTACACAGCGCTTCGACGCATGGCTTGGACTGCAGCTTACCTATCGCTGGACGAAACAGCGTAAGGCCTTATAAATCTTTTTTCCTGCCTGTTCGAATCTTCTTAAATTAGTCAGCTAAAACCTTGAATATGCTGATCGATCTAAGAAGCGATACCGTGACCCGTCCTACACAGGCCATGCGCGATTTTATGCACCGGGCCTTGCTGGGTGATGATGTGTACGGGGAAGACCCAACGGTGAACGAGCTCGAAGCCAGGGCTGCGGCTTACTTCGGTTTCGAGGCCGGCTTGTACTGCCCATCGGGAACCATGACCAACCAGGTCGCCATTAAAACACATACCCAGCCCGGTGATGAGATCATCTGCGACCAGACCTCGCATGTATATAATTATGAAGGGGCGGGGATCGCATTTAATTCGGGCGCGCAGGTACGTCCCATTGCCGGTACGGAAGGGAAGATCACCGCGCAGCAGATCATCGACCATATCCAGCCGGATGTGATCAACCTGCCGCATACCGCCCTGGTTTCCTTAGAGAACACACTGAACAAAGCGGGTGGCGGCTATTATACCATTGCCGAGATCGCGCTCATCGCAGAAGCCTGCAAAGCTTACCATTTGCCCCTGCACCTGGATGGCGCCCGGGTGTTCAATGCCTTGGTTGAAACAGGGGATAAGCCGACAGACTATGGCCATTATTTCGATAGCGTATCCGTTTGCTTTTCGAAAGGACTGGGTGCCCCGGTAGGCTCGGTATTGCTGGGTAGTGCGGAGTTTATAAAGAAAGCGCGAAGGGTACGCAGGGTGCTGGGCGGAGGAATGCGGCAGGCAGGCTGTATTGCTGCCGGTGCCCTGTATGCGTTAGAGCATCATGTAGAACGGCTGAGCGAGGATCACCGCCGTGCAAAGGCTATCGGTGCGGCGCTGAAAGATCTACCGTATGTACAGGAGCTGATCCCGGTACATACGAATATCATCATCTTTAAACTAAAGGAAGAGCAGCCTTCGGCTCTGTATCTTGAGTACCTGAAAAAGCATGGGATCGTGGCGAACACCATGGGTAAGCAGACCATTCGTTTCGTTACGCACTTAGATTTTACCGATGAGATGCTGGAACGGACGCTCGATGCGATCTCCCGGTTCTGATCCGGCAGATATGACTGTTTCGTATAATAAAAAATCCCGCTATGGTTTGTGTAGCGGGATTCTTTTTTGAATAGCTATGGAAATATTATTACAGCACCACGGTTACCGTGCCTGTATCCTTAAATCCCTTTCCTTCGATCACGTAGAAGTATACGCCCGGAGGAACAGTCTGCCCGTTCACGGTGCCGTCCCAGGTCAGGTTATCCTTATCCTTGGTTTCATATAATTTCTTACCCCAGCGGTTAAATATGGTTATCTTTTCGAGCCGGCATTCTACGTTCCCGCCGGTGATCTTAAAGAGATCGTTGTACCCGTCGTTGTTCGGGGTGAACACATTCGGCACCACACGCTGGTTAATGTCGATGGTCGCGAAATTCACGGCCTGTACCGCGATGTCGTTACAGGAAGTACCCGGGTTTGCTTCCATGGTCAATGTAAAATTGCCAAGGCTGTCGTACACATGCACCGGGTTGAAATCAGTGCTGGTTTTTCCATCTCCGAAATCCCAGGCCACATTGGTAGTGCCTGTCGTCATATTCTGTATGGCAATGGTGCGCGCACAGCTGTCGATCACCACATTGAAGGCTGCTTTTGCCGAGTCGATCACGAAGATCGTTACGGTATCGTAGGTAAAGCAGGCGTTGTTCATCACCTTCACAATATAGTCGGTGGTAACCGTAGGTGTAGCGCGTGGGTTGCTGATATACGGATCGCTGAGCGAAGATTTCGGGAACCACTCGTAGGTATCGTAATCTGATCCGGTCGCGTTCAATTGCACCTGCGAGCGGGAGCATACAATATCGTCTTTGCCCGCGTAGGCTACAGGCAGGGTATCGACCACTACCTTTACGGTACGGGTCACGGTACAGTTAATGGAATCAGTGATCTGCACGGTATAAGTGGTGGTTGCATCAGGTGAAACCATCGGGCGTTCGGAGGTTACATCATTGATATTGGTAGCAGGCGACCACAGATAGGTCTTTCCGCCGAAGGCTACCAGCTCTACAGGGCCATCGCTTTTACACCTGTACTTCGTGTTGCCGATCACTCCTTTAGGGATCACGTGTATGCCGATCACCCTGGGCTTCGCGCAGGTTCCGTCGTTGGTCACCGTGACCGTGACATAGGTGACGAGCGCGGAGTTAGACACCGTGTATAAAGGGTTGGCTACGTTCGTACTGTTGAATATCCCTGTAGGGGCCGACCATTCGTAGGTGGCGCCCGGAAAATCGGAGGTGGCGGAGAGTTGTATGGTAGCGCCCGCGCAGACCACGGTATCCTTAATGGTGGTAATGTTTACGGGGATGATCGGGGGGACACGGATGGAATCGTATTCGATCTCGCCGGTACAGTTATCAGTCACCTTGATGATGTACAGGGTAAGGGAATCTGGGTTCACGATCAGGATCGGTCCGTTGCCTTTCGTGTTGCCGAGGCTGTCGGTCCATTCATAGTCGTAATCGCCTGTTCCGCCTAATACTTTTACGGTCCAGTAGGTAGTGTCGCCGGAGCAGTTCACTTTCAGGATGGTATCGATCGCCAGTGTGTCAATGTCTTTGATCAGTACCGAATCCATGGAAACGATACACAGCGAAAGGTTATTAATGGCGATGGTCACGCTCTCCGATCCTTCCGCCAGGGCATCCAGTACCGGTATAATGTTTACCGATGCCGAAGTCTGTCCGGCAGGGATGGTGATATTCCCGGTCAGCGGAACGGAAGAGGTATAATCTGTGTTATAGGTCGCTGTTCCGCCCAGCGTATAGTTAACCAGCAGGTCGTTGCTTACATTGGTCGAATTACGGATAAAGCTGAATGTGGCCGTATCGCAATCTTCGTTGATGTTAGGGCTGAAGCGCTTGACGGTACGTTTTACATACACGTCATCATCCTTCTCGCTCTTAAAGCTCAGGGCTTCCATAAAGATGCCCGAATCGAAGCTGAAATCGAGCACATCGGCAATAGCCAACTTAATGTGATAGGTCTTGCAGGCTTCTACATTTGCCGTGATCTCCAGCACCCTGGTAAAGGCATCGTACTGTATGGTCGCGCCACCGGTATTGTCGGTATAGTACTGCGAATTTACATTGGCATTGATGCTCTCGATGGAGATAGGGGTAGTGGTTCCGGGAACGAGCGCGATGTTCTGCTTGCCCGCAAAGCCGGGACCTTCAATAAAAAATCCGAAGACATCATTATATCCCTGGCCCACGAATTCAGGGTATTCTTCCGAGCCGAATACGAAACGGAATTTGACCTTATCGGATACAGGAGTGAAATCAAAGGAAAGAGAAGCCGCGTCGAAGGTCGGCTTGCCGTTCGACAGCTTATTCAGGTCGGCATCAGGTCCCTGGTTATTGGATGAGCCGGAATTAGTGAGGTTGTTCGGACCGATGGCATCTACGGCCTTGCCCGTGGAGATCAGGATCCCGCTGTCG